>NZ_JALBGZ010000251.1:0-8241 GCF_023006515.1 Bradyrhizobium sp. PRIMUS42 | reverse complement strand
GGCTTCGCCCGCGACAGCCGCGAAACCGAGCCCGGCAAACACCTCGCGGCCGCCGCGCACGCAGGCGACCCCGTGTCCGGAGAGCCGCATCTCGCCTCGTTTCAAGTCACTCAAAGCCGGGCCTCAGGAAAACTTGGGGTAGCGCATGGGAATTTTTGGCTCGCGATTGCTGCGGCACGATTGTGGCTGTGGCGGTGCGGTTAGAAAGCTTCTATAAGCCCGGAACTACTTGATGCAGCAACTCAACCTGCCCCTGCAAGCGGCCCAGCCTGATACGCTGACGGTGTCAAGATACCCTGCCGGGTATAACTAACCATTGGGATTTCCTACATGACCTCGCTCGACAGCTTCAAATGCAAAAAGACCCTCAAGGTCGGCGCCAAGACCTATGTCTATTACAGCCTGCCCACGGCCGAGAAGAATGGTCTGAAGGGAATTTCCAAACTTCCCTATTCGATGAAGGTCCTGCTCGAGAATCTGCTGCGCAACGAGGACGGGCGTTCGGTCAAGAAAGAGGACATCGTCGCCGTCTCGAAATGGCTGCGCAAGAAATCGCTGGAGCATGAGATCGCTTTCCGCCCGGCGCGCGTGCTGATGCAGGACTTCACCGGCGTGCCCGCGGTGGTGGACCTTGCCGCGATGCGCAACGCGATGCAGAAGCTCGGCGGCGATGCTGAGAAGATCAATCCGCTGGTGCCGGTCGATCTCGTCATTGACCACTCCGTGATCGTGAACTTCTTCGGCGACAACAAGGCTTTCGGCAAGAACGTCGCCGAGGAATACAAGCAGAACCAGGAACGCTACGAGTTCCTGAAGTGGGGCCAGAAGGCGTTCACGAACTTCTCCGTCGTGCCGCCCGGTACCGGCATCTGCCACCAGGTCAATCTCGAATATCTCTCCCAGACGGTCTGGACCAAGAAGGAGAAGATGACGGTCGGCAAGAAGACCGGCACCTTCGAGGTCGCCTATCCCGATTCGCTGGTCGGCACCGATTCCCACACCACCATGGTCAACGGTCTCGCCGTGCTCGGCTGGGGCGTCGGCGGCATCGAGGCGGAAGCCTGCATGCTCGGCCAGCCGCTGTCGATGCTGCTGCCCAACGTCGTCGGCTTCAAGCTCAAAGGCGCGATGAAGGAAGGCGTCACCGCGACCGACCTCGTGCTGACTGTGACGCAGATGCTGCGCAAGCTCGGCGTCGTCGGCAAGTTCGTCGAGTTCTTCGGCCCCGGCCTCGACAATCTCTCCGTCGCCGACAAGGCGACCATCGCCAACATGGCGCCCGAATACGGCGCGACCTGCGGCTTCTTCCCGGTCGATGCCGCCGCGATCGATTATCTCAAGACGTCGGGGCGCGCCGCGCCGCGCGTCGCGCTGGTGCAGGCCTATGCCAAGGCGCAAGGGCTGTTCCGCACCGCCAAGTCGGCCGATCCGGTGTTCACGGAAACGCTGACGCTCGACCTTGCCGACGTCGTGCCGTCGATGGCCGGTCCGAAGCGTCCTGAAGGCCGCATCGCGCTGCCGTCGGTTGCCGAAGGCTTTTCGCTTGCGCTCGGCACCGAGTACAAGAAGGGCGAAGAGCCGGCGAAGCGCTTTGCCGTCGAAGGCAAGAATTTCGAGATCGGCCATGGCGACGTCGTCATCGCCGCCATCACCTCCTGCACCAACACCTCGAACCCGAGCGTGCTGATCGGTGCCGGCCTGCTGGCGCGTAATGCCGCCGCGAAGGGCCTGAAAGCAAAACCGTGGGTGAAGACCTCGCTCGCCCCGGGCAGTCAGGTCGTCGCGGGCTATCTCGCCGATTCCGGTCTGCAGAAGGATCTCGACAAGGTCGGCTTTAACCTGGTCGGCTTCGGCTGCACCACCTGCATCGGCAATTCCGGTCCGCTGCCTGAGGAGATCTCGAAGTCGATCAACGACAACGGCATCGTCGCGGCTGCCGTGCTCTCCGGCAACCGCAACTTCGAAGGCCGTGTCTCGCCGGACGTGCAGGCGAACTATCTGGCGTCGCCGCCGCTGGTCGTCGCCCACGCGCTCGCGGGCAGCGTCACCAAGAACCTCGCGGTCGAGCCGATCGGCGAGGGCAAGGACGGCAAGCCGGTGTATCTCAAGGACATCTGGCCGACGACCAAGGAGATCAACGCCTTCATGAAGAAGTTCGTGACCGCGTCGATCTTCAAGAAGAAGTATGCCGACGTGTTCAAGGGCGACGCCAACTGGCGCAAGATCAAGACCGTCGAGAGCGAGACCTATCGCTGGAACATGTCTTCGACCTACGTGCAGAACCCGCCTTATTTCGACGGCATGAAGAAGGAGCCGGAGCCGGTCACCGACATCGTCGAGGCGCGCATCCTCGCCATGTTCGGCGACAAGATCACCACCGACCACATCTCGCCGGCCGGCTCGATCAAGCTCACCTCGCCCGCGGGCAAATATCTCAGCGAGCATCAGGTGCGCCCCGCCGACTTCAACCAGTACGGCACGCGCCGCGGCAATCATGAAGTGATGATGCGCGGCACCTTCGCCAACATCCGCATCAAGAACTTCATGCTCAAGGGCGCCGACGGCAACATTCCGGAAGGTGGCCTCACCAAGCACTGGCCCGACGGCGAGCAGATGTCGATCTACGACGCCGCGATGAAGTACCAGCAGGAGCAGGTGCCGCTGGTGGTGTTCGCCGGTGCCGAATACGGCAACGGCTCCTCGCGCGACTGGGCTGCCAAGGGCACGCGGCTGCTCGGCGTGCGCGCCGTGATCTGCCAGAGCTTCGAGCGCATCCATCGCTCCAACTTGGTCGGCATGGGCGTGTTGCCGCTGACGTTCGAGGAAGGTACCTCCTGGTCGTCGCTCGGCCTCAAGGGCGACGAGAAGGTCACGCTGCGCGGCCTCGTCGGCGAACTGAAGCCCCGCCAGAAGCTGACCGCGGAGATCGTCTCCGGAGACGGCTCGTTGCAGCGCGTTTCGCTGCTTTGCCGCATCGATACGCTGGACGAGCTCGACTACTACCGCAACGGCGGTATCCTGCACTACGTGCTGCGCAAGCTCGCGGCCTAAGCGCGGATTTGTGAACGGTGGCTCACTGCGAAGTGAGTAGAAGGTTAAACGAAGGCGGCCTATCACAAGGCCGCCTTCGTGCGTTTGCGGCATGCTCTAGATGGGCCCGCCCGGCGGAAAACCTCCCTTTGGACGGTTTGCCTGGGCGGTCGAGTGTGTCGCGCCCCGTAAGACTACGGTGACCATCCGGCGATAAGATCTCCCTTCCCACGAGCAATGGTGTGCGGCGTTCGACATGACAACAATGACGGCTTCTCATCTGGTTTCACGTTGGTCCGGTGCCCTCTGGTCGGGCGCTATCGGCATCTGTGCGATCGTCGCTGTCATCCGTCCTGCGCAGGCTGATCCCCGCGCCGTTGTCGAATTGTTTACTTCGCAGGGCTGCTCCTCATGTCCGCCCGCCGACCAGATCATCGGCGATCTCTCCAAAGACCCGTCGATCATCGCGCTGAGCATGCCGATCGATTATTGGGACTATCTGGGTTGGAAGGACACGCTGGCGGATTCGCGCTTCTCTGCACGCCAGCGTGCCTATTCGCGCATGCGCGGCGACCGTGAGGTCTATACGCCGCAGGTCGTGGTCAACGGCTCGACTCACGTCATCGGCAGCGACCGTACCGGTATCGAGAATGCCATCGGCAAGACCGACAAGGGCGCCGGCGTGATGAGCGTGCCGGTGACGATGTCGCTCGCGGGCAAGCAGATCAACGTGTCGGTGGCCGCGAGCAACGAGCCGGCAGCCTCGCATGGCGAGGTCTGGATCTGTTCGATCGCCAAGTCGGTACCGATCGCGATCACTCGCGGCGAGAATCGCGGGCAGCAGGTCACCTATCACAACGTGGTGCGCAACCTGCTCAAGGTTGGTGACTGGACCGGGCGTTCGGAAAGCTGGACGGTGCCGATCGAGAACCTCACGCGCGACGGCGTCGACGGCGCGGTGGTCTACGTCCAGGATGGCAGCCGTGAGAAGCCCGGCCCGATGCTGGGCGCGGCGTACACGTCGCTGCACTGATTCGAATTTCTCTCTAGCGCTACGCCCGTTCTAACTCCTCATGGTGAGGAGGCGCGTTGGCGCGTCTCGAACCATGAAAGGCCCGCGCTGATGCAGCGTCGCCTTTCATCCTTCGAGACGCGCGCAAGAGCGCGCTCCTCAAGATGAGGAGAGCGAGTCTTCGCGCGGATGTTTGGAGAGAAGGTCGGTCGCGGCCGGAAACATTCCGACACAAACAAAAAAGGACCAACTTGCGTTGGTCCTCCTTGTTGCGCGTACAGACCCGATCCTGTTCGACCCCGGGGGGCTGGGGGCTGAGGAATCCGGAACCGAAAGGACCGGGTCAACGCACATGAGTCTTTTCGCAATGCAGGGCGGCAGTCGCTGGGCGGAAAAGCGGCGAGAGTATGATTCCTGCTAACGATCCCGTGACGGTTTGCCGCGAGGAAGTTCCACTCCTGCGTGTGCGCCAATTCCAATAAGTTGAGCAGGCGAGTTCCATCAAGAGCCTTGCGGCGGGGAACGGTTGGCGCAATCATATCACTGTCATGATCCGCGGCTCCGGGGACGGTTTTCGCGGAGGCGATCATGCCATGCGACGAGGAGGCGCGCTTCCCATGAGTCTGTCGGAGGATGCTGATCCGAGCGAGCAGCGCGCGGCGGCGCGTCCTGTCGCAGCCAGCGCCCAGCAGCCGAACCGGGTCACCTTCAACCGGCTCGAGCTGCACCGCATTCTCAATCTTTACGGCCGCATGGTCGCCGACGGCGAGTGGCGCGATTATGCCATCGACTTCCTCAGGGATCGCGCCGTGTTCTCGGTCTATCGCCGTGCCTCGGAAGTGCCGATCTATCGCATCGAGAAGGATCCGCGGCTGGCGCGCAAGCAGGGCATGTACAGCGTGATCTCGGCGACGGGCTTGATCCTGCGCCGCGGCCACGAGCTGGAGCGCGTGCTGCTGGTGATCGATCGGAAACTGGCGGTGGTCTAGCCACGCGTCCGGTGCCGTAGGATGGGCAAAAGCGCAACGCGCCGTGCCCACGTCCTTTCTCGATCGCCGCAAATCGTGGGCACGCTACGCTTTGCCCACCCTGCGGCAGCGATGATGAGACGAGGTCTTCGTAGCCCGGATGAGCGAAGCGACATCCGGGACCCTTCTTGCACCGTTCCCGGGTATCGCTGCGCTCACCCGGGCTACGGGAGCTGACCGACCCTACTTCCCCGGCACCGTGCTCGCGCCCTCGCCGAGGTCGCGCTGCATCATCACCGTGTCCAGCCAGCGGCCGAATTTCAGCCCGACACTGGGATGCGTGCCGATCATCTTGAAGCCGCCTTTGGTGTGCACGCCGATCGAGCCGGCATTGGCGGAATCGCCGATCACCGCGATCATCTGGCGGAAGCCGCGCGCCTCGCATTCGGTGATCAGCCGCTCCAGCAGCAACGAGCCGACGCCGCGACGGTGGAAGGAGGGGTCGAGATAGATCGAGTTCTCGACCGTGAAGCGATAGGCCGGCCGCGGCCGGTAGGCGCCGGCATAGGCATAGCCCGCGACGCGTCCGTCGAGGATGGCGACGAAATAGGGATAGCCGCCGTCGACCAGCGCGCGATAGCGGCGCGTCATCTCCGAGAGTTCTGGCGGCTCCAGCTCGAACGTCGCGGTGCCCTCGCGGACGGCCTGCTGGTAGATGGCGGTGATGGCGGGAAGGTCGGCCTCGGTGGTGGGCCTGATTTCAGGTGCGGACATGGGTGCGAGATTAGAGCCTTCCCGCGGGCGCTGGAAGGGGCAACGACGCATCCACATGCTCCGTCATTGCGACGAGGCAATCCAGAGATGCGCCCGCGGAGGCGCTCTGGATTGCTTCGCTGCGCTCGCAATGGTGGTGTTTGTGGGGGCAGCCGGCCCCCAAACAAAAACCCCGGCCTTTCGGCCGGGGTTCATGCCGTTCACTCGGTTGATCGCTTAGTCGCGCTGGCCGAGGAGCTGCAGTAGCAGCGTGAACAGGTTGATGAAGTTCAGGTACAGCGACAGCGCGCCGGTGATGGCCGCACGCTCCGCGATCTCACCGCCGGCCGAAGCGTAGCCGTAGATGTAGTCGTTCTTCAGCCGCTGGGTGTCCCAGGCGGTGAGGCCCGCGAACACCAGCACGCCGACCACCGACACGATGAACTGCAGCATCGAGCTCGCCAGGAACAGGTTCACCAGGCTCGCGATGATGATGCCGATCAGGCCCATGAACAGGAACGAGCCCATCCCGGTCAGGTCACGCTTGGTGGTGTAGCCGTAGAGGCTGAGCGCGCCGAAGGTCGCCGCGGTGATGAAGAACACCCGAACGATCGAGGTGTGCGTGAACACCAGGAAGATCGACGACAGCGAGATGCCCATCAGCGCCGCGAATACCCAGAACAGGATCTGGGCGGTCGAGGGCGCGAGACGGTTGATGCCCGCCGAGATCACGAACACCATGGCGAGCGGGGCGAGCATGAACAGCCACTTCAGCGGGCTGACGAACATCGCGTAGCCGAACGGCGTCAGGAACAGCTTGCCGACGCGGACGGCGTCCGCGGTCGGCACGTCCGTCACGGCAGCCATGTAGACGCCGAGCGCGGCAAGGCCGGTGATGGCCAGGCCAATGCTCATGTAGTTGTAGATGCGCAGCATATAGGCGCGCAGGCCGGCATCGACCGTCGCGGCGTCAACACGCCCGGCGGCCCTGCCGAAAGGAGAAGCGTAGTTACGGTCTAGGTCCGACATGGTCGAATTCCCGTTGGTTGGTCCGGTCCGGCATGAGGGTCGCCACGCCGCCGGTTCGTCAAATTCTATCTCGGATACCGACGCCAACCGACTAAATTTTGGCTAACAATCGGGGCTCCGAACCCATTCGATATGTGGGAAACTAACACATTCGCTGCAACCTTCCACGCGCGGCTGAATGTCGCCCTTGGCGGCAATCCTGACGCGAGCCTGACGAGCGGTGTGGTTAATTGCGGAAACCGGGGGGATTCCGCCCGGCTTTATCCTCCGCTTCAATTTGTCACAAATTCCGCAACACCGTGGCGGGCTTTTTGTTCAACGCCAGCAGCGTGCCGGCAAGCCCGAGCCCGACCGTGACGACCAGGGCGGCCGCCACCACGCCCGCCGCGCTGCCGGCCTGCCAGACGAAGCTCAGCGTCATCAGCCGAGTCACGATCATCCAGGCCGCGATGCTGCCGGAGATCACGCCGAACAATGCGGTGGCGAGCCCGATCAGGAGATATTCGAGCGCATAGGCCCCCAGCAGCCGCAGCCGCGTCGCGCCCAGCGTCTTCAGGATCACCGCATCGTAGACCCGGTGGCGATGGCCGGCGGCGAGCGCCCCGCCCAGCACCAGGATCGCCGAGATCAGGGTCACGGCGCTGGCGCCGCGAATGGCCAGCGCCAGATTGGTCACCACCGAGCCGACCGTCTCCATCACCTCGCGTACGCGCACGCTCGTCACCATCGGGTAGGCGTCGGCGACCTGCTTGATGATCTTACCATCGCCTGCCGCATTTCCGCCCGCTTCCGTCAGCGTCGCGATGTGGGTGTGCGGCGCGCCCTTGAAGGCGTTCGGCGAGAACACGAGAACGAAGTTGATGCCTAGTCCCTGCCAGTCGATGGTGCGCAGATTGCCGATCTTGGCCGGAATGTCGCGGCCGAGCACATTGACCACGACCTCGTCGCCGAGCTTGAGGCCCAATCCGTCGGCGATCTTCTTCTCCATCGAGACCAGCGGCGGGCCGGAATAGTCCGCGCTCCACCATTCGCCCTCGACCACCTTGGAACCCTTCGGCAGCTCGCCGGTATAGGTCAGGCCTCGGTCGCTCTGCAGCACCCATTCGGAATCGGTGGTCGGCTTGAGCTCCTCGGCGCGAACGCCGCGCGCGGCGACGATGCGTCCGCGCAGCATCGGCACGTCCTCGACCTTCGCACCCGGCGCGATCTGGCGCAGATAGAGGTCGAACTGCTCGGCTTGCGTGCTCGGAATGTCGATGAAGAAGAACGACGGCGCCTGATCGGGGAGCGCCGCGAGGAACTGCCGGCGCAGATTGCCGTCGATCTGGGTGATGGTCACGAGCACGGCGAGCCCGAGCCCCAGCGACAGCACGACGGACGGAGTCAGCGCACCCGGCCGGTGGATGTTGGCGATCGCAAGCCGCAGCATCGGCAGCCGTGTCCGCGGCA
>NZ_JALBGZ010000250.1:0-8245 GCF_023006515.1 Bradyrhizobium sp. PRIMUS42 | reverse complement strand
CTCGATCGCGGCGGGCTTGCCACGGCCATCATTCTCGGCACCAACGCGCTGGGCGCGGCCCTGCCGATGTTAGGACATTCGCCGGCCTTGCTCGCGATCTCCGCGGTGGTGTTCGGCGTCGCCTTCTTCGCCGTGGTCGGCTCGACCACCGCCTTCGTCCGCTTCAACTACCCGCCGGAGGTGTGGCCGACCGCAATCGCGGCGATGACGATCTCGTTCGGCGTCGGCCAGACGCTCGGCCCGATCGTGGTCGGCGCGATCACGGACGCGCTGGGGAGCCTGAGTTACGCACTCAATGTGTCGGCGGCGCTGCTGGCGCTGGGAGCGGTTGCGGCGCTGTGCCAGCGGAAGGTGGGGCCAGCCAAATCGACGGTGTCGTAGAGTGGGTAAAGGCGAGCAGCGCCGTGCCCAACACAGCGACTACCGCGGATACATGACGAGAACCGACCATATCGCCAGCTGAACGAAGAATCCCAGCGAGAACAAGCCGAGGAAGCCGGCCAACATCCATAGTCCGGCCACACGCCTCGTTCGCCACAGATAGTAAGGCAGATACGGCAGCCAGAACACCCCGAGGAGAAATCCGTAGTCGAACGGCCGCTCGACTTGTGGGTGATCTCGCTGGTCAATCACGATCCACATGATGAGCAAAAACGCCAACAGGGTGTCTGCAAAAGCATCGGTTACGGGCCTTGCGTATATGCCGCGCCAAAAGAAAAGGCCGTCGACCAGCGCAGACATCGCCGCAACGCAAATCAGCGACGCTGCCAGCCATTTCTTGATGTTCATTCTGGTCGCTGGATTCAAGCTCATGCAGTCCACAAAATAGGACCGCTGCAGCGATCATGTCCAGCGTCGCGCCCACCATGGTCACGGATACAATGTTGGTGGGCACGCTTGCGCTTTGCCCACCCTACGGCAGCGCGCCTAGCTCCCGCTAAACGAATTATAGCCCTGGTCTTCCCAATAGCCGCCCTTGTAGTCGTTGGTGACTTCCATCGAGAGTACGTATTTCGGGTTCTTGAAACCGAGTTTCGTGGGCACGCGGATTTTCATTGGGAAACCGTAGGCGCGCGGCAAAATCTCGTTCGCATATTTGAACGTCATCTGCGTCTGCGGATGCAGCGCGCTGCGCATGTCCAAAGGCGAGTTATAGCCATCCTTGTCGGCGCACTGGAACCAGACATATTTCGCGCGCGTGTCGGCGCCGATCAGTTTTAGGAAATCGCGCAAGGGCGCGCCGGTCCAGCTGCCGATCGCGCTCCAGCCTTCGACGCAGATATGGCGGGTCACCTGCGTGACCTGCGGCAACTTGTAGAGCTCGTCCAGCGTCCATGACTTTTTGTTGTCGACGAGACCGCGCACCTCGAGCTTCCAGTCGGCACCGTTCACATCGGGCGCGTCGTCGAGATCGTAATAGGCGTTGAACGGGAACGGTTTTGTGATCGCGCTTTCGGGAAAGGTCGGCGCCAGCGCGTCGGGATTGAAGATGAAGGCCTGCACCGCGTCGTTGAATTTCGACACCTGCTTCAGCATCTCCTCGGCGGATGAGCTGTCGATGACGTCGCAGCCGGTCAGCAGCGTCAGGGCGCCGAGACTGGCGCCACCAGCGATGAAGCGGCGGCGGGTGACGTCAGGCATCGTCTTGATGGAGTCCTTGATCAGGAGCCGCTTGTCGACGCCGGGGATCAGGAATGAACGCTTCGCCATGTTGTCCTCCTCAGCGACCGATGATCATGGCGCGCAGGCTCTTCGGCACGAGCAGCGCGAGCAGGACGTGGATGACGAGGAATGCGCAGATCGCAGCCATGCAGAAGAAGTGGATGTAGCGCGCGGTCGGATAATCGCCGAACAGTGCGACAAGGTAATAGAGCTGCACCGGCTTCCACATGCCGAGCCCCGTGAGCACGATCAGCACGCCGACGACGATGATGCCGGCGTAGAGCAGGCGCTGCACGTAATTGTAAACGCTGAGATCGTCATGGCCGAGCTTGAAGGTCAAGGCAGCCCTGACGTCGTGGAGCACACCTGATGGCGTGATCGGGAGCAGCTTCTTGGCGAACCGGCCGGTGGCAAAGCCCGTGACGAGATAGGCGAGGCCGTTGATCATCAGCAGCCACATCGCCGCGAAATGCCAGAGCAGGCCGCCGCCGAGCCAACCACCCAGCGTATACTCGCGCGGAAAACTGAAGCCGAACAGCGGCGAGGCGTTGTAGATCTGCCAGCCCGACAGGATCATCAGGATCATGGCGAGGGCGTTGACCCAGTGCATGACCCGGACCCAGGCTGGCTGGATCACTTTGGCCGGATTGGCCCTGACCTGCTCGTCGGTGACTGTGAGGCTCGCCATGATGGTTCCGTCCTGGGGATCGTGTGTCAGGATTATACGCCGGGCCGTCCGTCTTCGTTACGCCATGCTCGCCATCGAATCGATGCCGTCAGGCTAATGTGGTCACAATAAAGCGAGCCGGGCACCCCCGGCTCGCCGTCTCGAAGCATCCTGTCGGGGATGAAACAGGATCGCGCGGTGTTACGACGCCGGCATCAGCACGGTGTCGACCACATGGATGACGCCGTTCGACTGGTTGACGTTGGAGATCGTCACCATCGAGGTGCCGCCCTTGGCATCGACGATCCAGGTCTTGCCGTCCATCTTCTTGACCGTCAGTTCCTCGCCTTCGGCAGTCTTCAGCTTCTTGCCCTCGGTGAGGTCGGAGGCCTCGAGCTTGCCGGGCACGACATGGTAGGTGAGGATCTTGGTCAGCGTGGCCTTGTTCTCGGGCTTGACCAGATTGTCGACGGTGCCGGCCGGCAGCTTGCCGAAGGCGGCGTTGGTCGGCGCGAACACCGTGAACGGGCCCTTGCTTTCGAGCGTCGGAACCAGGCCCGCCGCCTTGACCGCTGCGACCAGCGTGGTGTGGTCCTTCGAGTTGACCGCGTTCTGGACGATGTTCTTGGACGGGAACATCGCGGCGCCGCCGACCATGACGGTCTTTTCCTCGGCGCGGACGGGCGCGACGACGGTCGCGGTGATGGCCAGGGCGCTGAAGGCGGCGGCGGCGAGATAGGCAATGCGCTTCGACATGGAAAGTCTCCCGATTGAATTGCTACCGGCGATGGCCGGTGTTGGGTTGGGGCAACAACGGCGGCTGCGACACTTGAGAGGTGATGCAGCAGTGCCGTCGTTGGACCGAATTACGGGAGGGTTCGCGATGCGGTTTCGGGGAAAAATTCTTTGTGATGCGTGAAACTATGGGAGGGGATGTTCGTGTGGTGGGCGAACGTGCACCAAGCAAACGATGCCGTAGGGTGGGCAAAGCGCAGCGTGCCCACCAAACGGAAATGCGGAGAGAGATGGTGGGCACGGCGCTTCGCGCCTTTGCCCACCCTACGGCAGTGAGCCCGTTGAGACAGTACCGTCTCAATCCCTGTTGTTCGGCGTCTGGATGAAACCACGATTGTGGGTCGGGCTGATCAGGACTTCGTTGATGCACACTCTGGCCGGCATGCTCGCGATGAACGCGATGGTGCGTCCCAAATCCTCGGATTGCAGCATCCTGGCCTGCTCGTCCTCGCTCGGCACCACCGGGCGCAGCTTCAGGATCGGCGTCGCCACCTCGCCCGGCATCAGGCAGCAGGCGCGCAGGCCGTTGACGCATTCGTCCATGTTGAAGGAATGGGTCAGCGCCAGCACCGCATGCTTGGTCGTGGTGTAGGCCGGGCCCGGCATCTTCGAGACGTGGCGCCCGGCCCAGGACGAAACGTTGATGATGGCGCCGTCCTGCTGCTTGCGCATTGTCGGCAGCACCGCGTGCATGCAGTAGAGCACGCCGTTGAGATTGACCTGGACCAGCCTGTCCCAGCCGTCCAGTTCCATATCCTTCCAGCTGCGCTTGGGGACATTGATGCCGGCATTGTTGACCAGGAGGTCGATGCGGCCGTGCTTTGCGACGATCTGATCGGCGGCCTTCTGGGCCGCACTGGCGTTGGAGACATCCAGGGCAATGGCCTCGGCCGCCCCGCCGGCCTTGGTGATCTTCGCAACCACGGTGTCCAGGGCGTCCTTCCGCCGGCCGGACACCACTACCGTCCAACCGTCGGCAGCTAACGCCTCGGCGCCGGCCTCCCCGATCCCGCTGCCACCACCCGTCACCCAGGCCACGCGTTTCCCGTTCTTGGTCATGCAAACTGTCTCCGTTGCTTCATCGGGGCGGTTTTTGCTAATCCAGCCCTCGGTTTTGACCGGCCTTGTCCAACAAGCCTTGTTGTACAAGTCCCTGCGGTCGAGGAAATCTTGCATGAACCCAGCTGCCAACGCCAACCTGTTTTCCCGCCTGTTCGACGGCCTGAACGATCCCAAGCGCCTCGCGATCGAGACGCATGACGGCGCCCATATCAGCTATGGCGATTTGATCGCGCGAGCGGGGCAAATGGCGAATGTGCTGGTCGCGCGCGGCGTGAAGCCGGGCGACCGGGTCGCGGTGCAGGTCGAAAAGTCCGTCGCCAACATCGTGCTGTATCTCGCCACGGTGCGGGCCGGCGCGGTCTATTTGCCGCTCAACACGGCCTACACGCTGAACGAGCTCGATTACTTCATCGGCGATGCCGAGCCGTCGCTCGTAGTCTGCGATCCCTCGAAGGCGGAAGGGCTCTCCCCGATCGCTGCCAAGGTGAATGCCAAGGTCGAGACGCTTGGGCCTGACGGCAAAGGCTCGCTGACGGACGCCGCCGACAAGGCGAGCAGCGAGTTCGCGACCGTGGCGCGGGCAAATGACGATCTCGCCGCGATCCTCTACACCTCGGGCACCACAGGCCGCTCCAAGGGCGCGATGCTCAGCCACGACAATCTCGCGTCGAACTCGCTCTCGCTGGTGGGCTATTGGCGGTTCACCGACAAGGACGTGCTGATCCACGCGCTGCCGATCTATCACACCCACGGCCTGTTCGTTGCGACCAACGTGACGTTGTTCGCGCGGGCGTCGATGATCTTCCTGCCGAAGCTCGATCCGGACCTGATCATCAAGCTGATGGCGCGCTCAACCGTGCTGATGGGCGTGCCGACATTCTACACGCGGCTTCTGCAAAATTCCGCGCTGTCGCACGACACCACAAAGCACATGCGGCTGTTCATCTCGGGCTCGGCACCACTGCTGGCTGAGACCCACCGCGAATGGTCGGCGCGCACCGGCCATGCCGTGCTCGAGCGCTATGGCATGACCGAAACCAACATGAACACGTCGAATCCTTACGACGGCGAGCGCGTGCCCGGCGCCGTCGGCTTTCCGCTGCCCGGCGTCTCAGTGCGCGTGACCGAGCCCGAGACCGGGAAAGAGCTGCCTCGCGAAGACATCGGGATGATCGAGGTGAAGGGCCCGAACGTCTTCAAGGGCTACTGGCGCATGCCGGAGAAGACCAAGGCTGAATTCCGCGACGACGGCTTCTTCATCACCGGCGATCTCGGCAAGATCGACGCCAAGGGCTACGTTCACATTCTCGGCCGCGGCAAGGATCTCGTCATCTCCGGTGGTTTCAACGTCTATCCGAAGGAGATCGAGAGCGAGATCGACGCCATGCCTGGCGTGATCGAATCCGCCGTGATCGGCGTGCCCCATGCCGATTTCGGCGAGGGCGTCACGGCCGTCCTGGTCTGCAACAAGGGCGCTGACGTCACCGAAGCCGCGGTGCTGAAGGCGCTCGACGGCCGGCTGGCAAAATTCAAGATGCCCAAGCGCGTCTTCGTCGTCGACGAGCTGCCGCGCAATACGATGGGCAAGGTGCAGAAGAACATTTTGCGGGATACGTACAAGGATATCTACGCGAAGAGGTGAGGGGCCCCGTTCTCTCGCCGTCATTGCGAGGAGCCCTTGCGACGAAGCAATCCAGAATCTTTCCGCGGAGGCAGCCTGGATTGCTTCGCTGCGCTCGCAATGACGGAGCTTGCGGCGACTACTGCCCGCCCACCAAACTCATCACGAACCTGCTGCCGACGATAAACAAATAGCACCCGAACGCGGTCTCCAGCGTCCGCTTCGACATCGCATGCGCGGCTTTCACACCGAGCGGCGCGGTGACGAGGCTCATCGGCATCACCAGCACGGCGCCGATCAGCGAGACGTAGCCGAGTGCGAACGGGATTTGCAGCGCTGCGACCGCCGGATAGGTCGCCGCCGCCGGCCAGCCGGCATAGATGTAGCCGAGCGCGCCGGGGATCGAGATCAGCACCGCCAGCGCCGACGAGGTCGCGACCGCCTGGTGGATCGGACGGCCGTAGAAGGTCATCAAGAGATTGGAGAACAGGCCACCGCCGATGCCCATCAAGGTCGAGAGGATGCCGACGCAGAGGCCGTAGGCGCGCATCAACAATCCCTTCGGCATGTCACCTCCGAGCTTCCAGGTCTCGCGCGCGAAGATCAGCCGCGCCGCAGCGGCGTAGGCGACACAGACGAAGACGATCTTGAACAGCCGCTCCGGCGCGTAGCGTGCCACCACGCTGCCAGCGATGACGCCGAGGACGATCGGCAGCCACCAGAGGCGGAGGATCGCCATGTCCACCGCGCCACGCCGGTAGTGCGCCTGGAACGAGCGAAGCGAGGTCGGGATGATGATGGCAAGCGAGGTGCCGATGCAGAGCGGCATCCGCACCTCCAGGGGCACGCCAACGATGCGGAAACATTCGTAGAGCACGGGCACCAGAATCGCGCCGCCGCCGATGCCGAACACGCCGGCCAGAAATCCCGAAAGCGCGCCCGTTGCGATCAGCAACAGCGCGAGCTCGATGATCTCCTTGATTTCAAGACCTGCAATCACCCGGTCTGCCCCGCAACACCTCCGAAAGGTCGGATTCGGCTGCTGGTCCAGCTGTAGGAGATCTGACTTGGCGGGTCGACACGCCGCGTCGGCCGTCTTGGGTGGGATGCAGGCTGCGCATATCCGCCGTCGCACGGAAAATCAGTGCGCATGGCGGAATTGGCGATGGCATTGGAGTTGGCCCAGGTCGCTTCCGTCGTCATGAACCCGCTGGCTCGAACGACGTACCAGCCCGTTCGCTTAGAGGCGTTCCAATAGTAATTTCAATGTACCTCAGTGGCCCAAAAGAAATGAATTTTTGTTCAGTAGTTTCTTGGCGCACTCAGGCTCTGGTATACCAAGCCCCTGATTGGCCTTGTTTCATCAAGGCTCTAGAGCTGAACCGCCGTTCGATTTATGGCGAATTGGTGATTGCGCCGGCGAAATCGACTCCGTAAATAGAGCCGACCCTTCCGATCCCCGCGCGCCCCCTGCTGGGCCGCCATACAACATCAAAGCCCATGACCGCACGGATCGAACGACCGCTCTCCCCACACATGCAAGTGTACCGCTGGACGCTGACGATGGCCCTGTCCATTGTCCATCGCGCCACCGGCATTGCCCTCTATGTCGGAACCCTGCTGCTGGTCTGGTGGCTGGTTGCCGCGGCCTCCGGCCCGGCCGCCTATGCCCACGTCCAGGCCTTCGCCGGCAGCATCATCGGCCGGCTGATCGTGTTCGGCTACACCTGGGCGCTGATGCACCATATGCTCAGTGGCATCCGGCATTTCATCTGGGATCTCGGCTACGGCTTCAAGGCCAATGAACGGGAAGCACTGACCTGGGGCGCACTGATCGGCGGCATCGCGTTGACGGTGCTGGTCTGGATCATCGCCTATGCGATCGGAGGCGGACGATGAGCGGGACCGATACGCCAAAGCGCAGCATGCGCACCCCGCTCGGCCGCGTCCGCAATCTCGGCGCCGCGCATTCCGGCACGTCCGATTTCTGGCGCCAGCGCATCACCGGCGTCGCCATGACGCTGCTGATGATCCCAGGGCTGGTGATCATCATGATGCTGCTCGGTCGCAACCAGGTCTACGCTGCGCAGACTCTGAGCTCCATTCCCGTCGCGGTGATCCTGCTCCTCTTCATCTTTGCCAGTGCCTTGCACATGAAGATCGGCATGCAGGTGGTGATCGAGGACTACGTCCATAACGAGAGGCTGAAGCTCACCGCGGTCATGCTCAACAACTTCTTCTCGATCGCCGTGGCGCTCGCCTCGATCTACGCGATCCTCAAACTTTCATCCGGAGTGTAACCCATGGCCAACGAGACGAATGGCAAGGGCAACGGCGCTCCCGCCACCAACGGCAAGGCCTACCCGATCGAAGACCACACCTATGACGTCGTCGTGGTCGGCGCCGGCGGCGCCGGCCTGCGCGCCGTGGTCGGCTGC
>NZ_JALBGZ010000024.1:0-27018 GCF_023006515.1 Bradyrhizobium sp. PRIMUS42 | reverse complement strand
GTTCGATTCGCTGCAGCGCGATGCGCTGTTCAACCTGCGCGGCGCGGATTTGCGCAAGATTCGCCAGCAGGCGCTGGAGAATCTCGAACATTACGGCGTGTCGACCGACAGGAGATTCGTCGATCCTGACGACCTGGAAGTCGTCAAAGTTCTTCTGCTCCACCTTGCCGTCCTTGAAGCTGATCTCGCCGTATTTGGCGAGGCTCAGCCCCATGATCGCGGCGCCCTCGATCTGCGAGGCGATGCGTTCGGGGTTGACATAGGTGCCGCAGTCGATCGCCGTGTCGACCCTTGGCACCGTCAGCTTGCCCTTGTCGTCGACGGCCACCTCGACGATGGTCGCGATGTAGCTGACGAAGCTGCGATGCACCGCAATACCGAGACCGTGGCCCTTCGGAACCTGGCGACCCCATCCGCCCTTCTCGGCGACCAGCTCGACGACCTTGCGAAGGCGCGCAGTGTCGATCGGGTAGCTGTCCTGGGGCTCGCCATAGTTCCAGAGGTCCTTCACGTCAGGCTTGACGATGCGGGGCGAGCCGATCAGCTCGAGCAACATGTCTTTCTGGTCGCGCCCTGTCGCCTGCGCGATCTCGCCGACCATCGACTGCACCGCGAAAGCGCGCGGAATGTTCGAGACCGAGCGGAACCAGCCGATGCGGGTATGCGCGGCGGCCTCCGGATTCTCGCACGAGATATTGGCGATCTCGAACGGCATGTCGACGAGGCCCATGCCGATCTCGAACGGCGCTTGATTCACAGTGCCGGCGGCGAAGGTCGATGCGATGCTGGGAGCCACGCTGCGGTGGCGCCAGGCAATCACCTTGCCGCTCTTGTCGAGGCCGGCCTCGATCCGCTCGACCGAGACCGTGTGCAGGAAGCCGTTATGGATGTCGTCCTCCCGCGTCCACTGCACCTTGACCGGTGCGCCGAGCTCCTTCGACAGCAGGGCGGCCTCGAGTGCAAAGTCGCATTTCGACTTGCGGCCAAAACCGCCGCCGAGCAGGGTCACGTTGACGGTGACGTTGCCTTCGGGAATGCCGAGTGTCTTGGCGACGTCTTCGCGGGTGCCGCCCGGGCTCTGCACCGGCGCCCAGATCTCCGCCTTGTCGCCCTTGACGTCGGCGACCGCCACCGGCGGCTCCATGCTGACATGGGCGAGATGCGGGAGGTAGTACTCGCCGACGATCACCTTGTCCGCGCCCTTCAACGCAGCATCCGCATCGCCCTCCTTGCGCAGCACGAGGCCGGGCTTGCGCGAGGCCTCCTCGAGTTCCTTGCGGTAGGCGACCGAGTCGTATTTGCCGTTGGCCCCGTCGTCCCAGACCAGCTTCAGCGCATCGCGGCCCTTGATCGCCGCGCCGGTGTTGCGCGCGATCACGGCAACGCCGCCGAGCGGCTGGAACTTCGACGGCCACGGCCAGCCTTGAACCTTCATCACCTTCTCGACGCCGGGGACCTTCAGTGCCGCGTCCGGATCGAACGAGACCAGCTTGCCCCCGGTCACCGGCGGGCGCGCGATCACGGCATATTTCATGCCCGGCAGCCGCACGTCTGCGCCGTAACGCGCCTTGCCGGTGGTGATGTCGTGGAGGTCGACCATGCCGACCTGCCCCTTGGTGAGATAGCGGAAAGCCCGGGGGTCCTTCAGCTTGAGCCCTTCGATGCTGGGCACCGATTCCTTGGCGGCGTCGGCGGCGAGCTCGCCGAAGCCGAGCTTGCGGCCGCTGGCGCTGTGGACGACCTCGTGATTGACCGCCTTGACCTCGGTCGCCGGCACGCCCCAGCGCTTCGCGGCGGCCTGCTCCAGCATGGTGCGGGCCGAAGCGCCGATCTGGCGCATCGGCATCAGATAATGCCGCGTGCTGCGCGAGCCGTCGGTATCCTGGTTGCCGAACTTCACCTCGTCGCCATGGGCCTGCTGCACCTTGACCCTGGACCAGTCGGCTTCCATCTCCTCTGCCACGATCAGCGGCAGGCTGGTGCGCACGCCGGTGCCCATTTCCGAACGGTGCCCGACGATGGTGACGATGCCGTCCGGGCCGACCGAAACGAACACGCGCGGATCGACCACGACGCCATGCGGCATCTTGCCGGCACCGGTCTCATAGGCAAGCGCCTGGCGCGACATCACGGGCGCGGCGAGCACGAAGCCGCCGGTGACGCCGAGCCCCTTCAGGATACTGCGGCGCGAGACCTTCTCGACCCTGACGTGCTTCTCGAAACCGCGAAGCTTGCGGGGATTGTCGATGAAATTCATGTCACACTCCCGTCGATGCGAGATGGACCGCGTTCTCGATGCGTTGGTAGCAGCCGCAGCGGCAGATGTTGCCGGACATCGCCTCGCGGATCTGATCATGCGAGGGCTTTGGGTTCTCCATCAGAAGCGCGGCGGCCTGCATGATCTGACCGGCCTGGCAGAAACCGCATTGGGGCACGTTGACCTGGCGCCAGGCCTTTTGTACCGGATGATCGCCGTTCGCATGCAGCCCTTCGATCGTGGTGACCTCGCGGCCGGCGACGTCGTTCACCGACGTGACGCAGGCCCGTACGGCCTCCTTGTCGACGATGACGGTGCAGGCGCCGCACAGGGCCTGGCCGCAGCCGTATTTGGTGCCGGTCAGCCCGGCCTCGTCACGCAGGAACCAGAGTAGCGGGAGATCCGGGTCGCCGTCCCAGCTCTGTTCCTGGCCGTTGATCTTCACCTTGATCATGATCGTCCCTCGCTCTTCATAAGCATGCCAAATTGAGAACCCGCCGACGCCAGTCGGCCCAATGCCAGTTGCGTCGCGTCGTCACATTCCGGCCCAGGATCCTGCACGGGCAAATCCCGGCAGGGGCAGGAACGTGAATCTCGATGTCTGGATGTGTTCGATACCTCCCGTTTTTGTTCTTAATTGATTGCATTTCGCGCGGCATCGTGACGGCGCGATCGTAACAGGGATCGCGCCGGCCCGGCGTTCACAGCCGGGTGTTCTCACCGGGAAAAGATTGTATCGATGGTTTGTCAAAAGCAGGGCGTGTCATCGCGCCGCGTGGACCGCGCGTTCGCAAACAGGCGGTGCAACGAAAAAAAGCTTCGTCCGCCAGAAAGACTGCGCGGACGAAGCAGGATGCCTCAGTCGAGGGAGGGAGAAACGCAGGGCCGGGACTTCAAGACGGAAGTTGGCGGCGCCGCGCAGTCATTCAGAGACCAGGACTGAGGGAACTAGTCACCCTCGTATACGCGTAGATTGCAGAGGCTGCGGCAGCGCCGCGATCGTCCCGGGGCCTGAGCCCGTCCGGCTCGCCGGCACTGGTCGAGGCCAGCGAGCGGACGGGGTTCGGCGAACGTCTGGCGGCCTTGCTTAAGCAGCTTTGGCTTTGGCAACGTGGGTCGCGAGCGCGTCCATTAGCGCCGGTGACAGGCAATCATAGGGCTCGAGCCCGATTTCCTTCAGCCGCGAACGGATGCCAGCCATCTGCTCCGGCTTCACGCCCGCTTCGATCACCGAGGAGACGAAGGCGGCGAATTGCGGCGCCTGCGAGCCCTGCTCCTGGAACAGCTCGGGATGGATGAAGTCGAGACCGTAGAACGCGTGGCCCGTGTTTTCGATGCGGCCGTACAGGTGCGTGCCGCAGGCCTTGCAGGCGTGACGCTGGATCACCGCGGAGGGATCGACGACCTGGAGCTTGTCGCCGTTCTCGAGCACGGTGACGTTCTGGCGCGGCACCACGGCGACGACGGAGAACATCGCGCCCTGCGGCTTCCAGCACTTGGTGCAGCCGCAGGCGTGGTTATGCGCGACGTCGCCCTTGATGCCAACCTTGACCTGGTGGTCCTTGCATTTGCAGGCCAGCGTACCGCCGGCGAAGCTGCCGCTGCCCTGTTTGAGGCCGTTGTCGATCGTAGGGTGGAGTGCAACAGTCATGGGTCGATCCTCCTTGGGGGTGACGCTTTCGAGCTAGAACACGACGACTGAACGGATGGATTTGCCCTCGTGCATGAGGTCAAAGCCCTTGTTGATCTCCTCGAGCTTGAGCACGTGGGTGATCATCGGATCGATCTGGATTTTTCCGTTCATGTACCAGTCGACGATCTTCGGCACGTCGGTGCGGCCGCGCGCACCGCCGAAGGCCGTGCCGCGCCAGTTGCGTCCGGTGACGAGCTGGAACGGGCGGGTGGCGATCTCCTTGCCGGACTCGGCAACGCCGATGATGATCGAGGTGCCCCAGCCGCGATGGCAGGCTTCCAGCGCCTGGCGCATCACCGTGGTGTTGCCGGTGCAATCGAAAGTGTAGTCGGCGCCACCGTCGGTGAGGCCGACGAGATGCTGGACGATGTCGCCGGTAACCTTCTTGGGATTGACGAATTCAGTCATGCCGAACCTGCGGCCCCAATCCTCCTTGGCGTCGTTGATGTCGACGCCGATGATCTTGTCGGCGCCGGCCATCTTGGCGCCCTGGATCACGTTGAGGCCGATGCCGCCGAGGCCGAACACGACCACGTTGGAGCCTGGCGTGACCTTCGCGGTGTTGACGACGGCGCCGACGCCGGTGGTGACGCCGCAACCGATGTAGCAGCTCTTGTCGAAGGGGGCGTCCTCGCGGATCTTGGCGACCGCGATCTCCGGCAGCACGGTGAAGTTCGAGAAGGTCGAGCAGCCCATGTAATGGTAGACCGGCTTGCCCTTGTAGGAGAAGCGGCTGGTGCCGTCGGGCATCACGCCCTTGCCTTGCGTCGCGCGGATCGCGGTGCAGAGATTGGTCTTCTGGCTGAGGCAGCTTTTGCACTGCCGGCATTCCGGCGTGTAGAGCGGGATGACGTGGTCACCCGGCTTCACCGAGGTCACGCCGGGACCGATCTCGCGGATGATGCCTGCGCCCTCATGGCCCAGGATCGACGGGAAAATTCCCTCGCTGTCGAAGCCGTCGAGCGTATAGGCGTCGGTATGGCAGATGCCCGTCGCCTTGATCTCGACCAGGACTTCGCCGGCCTTCGGGCCTTCCAGATCGAGCTCGACGATCTCGAGCGGCTTCTTGGCCTCGAAAGCGACGGCTGCACGTGTCTTCATCGTAAACTCCTCAGATTCTCGTGGGGCGCCAAGAGGTCGTCTCGGCAGTCCTCGTAGCGTAGCTTCACTTCTTGCCCATGCAGGCGTCTTCCGCCTTGGTGTAGGCCTCTGTCTTCTCCTCCTTCTTGGAGGGACGCTGCCGGCCCCATGCTTCGGTGGAGCGGGCGCGCAGATAGACGTACAGGTCGTCCATGTAGCAGGCGACGTTCGGATTATCGCCGAAGGCCGGCATGACGTTCTCCTGCGCGGTCGAGATGTTCTTGCGACCCGAGGCGACCACGCCGAGGAAATCGCCATAGCTCATCGTCTTGACGGAATCCTTGAGCGCCGGCGCGTAGGTGGAGCCCATGCCGTCCGGGCCATGGCAGACGTGGCAGTCGGAGTGATAGCGGCGGTATCCGGAATAGGTGAACCAGTCCACGGTGCCGTCCGCCGAAATCTTGTAGGTCGGGATTCCTTCCTTATCGAGCCACTTGCCGTCGTCTTCCTTCTTCACGGCGGTCGGGTCGCCCGGATCGTCCGCGACCGCAATTCCTCCGGACGCAACCAAGATCGTCACAGCAATGACAGAGCAGATTTTACGCAAGAGATTCATCCTCGAAGGAACCCGGGGGAGACGAGCCGGCGCGTGGAGTTAATCCACGCGCCGGAGCGATGCTGATGGGCCTAGTTCGGCAGCGCGAACACGGTCAGCGTACCGCCGAGTGCCGTGTAGTTGCTGAGGGCCGCGTAGCCACCGACTGCGCCGAGACCTGCGGTCGGATCGGTCAGACCGGCCGCCAGACCGATGCCGGCCCAGCCGCCGACGCCGGAGAGCACTGCGACATACTGCTTGCCGCCGTTCTCATAGGTCGTGACGTTGCCGATGATGCCGGAGGGAGTCTTGAACTTGTAGAGCTCCTTGCCGGTCTTGGCGTCGACCGCCTTCAGGTAGCCTTCGAGCGTGCCGTAGAACACCACGTTGCCGGCGGTTGCGAGCGCACCCGACCAGACCGAGAACTGCTCCTTGTTCGACCAGACGATCTTGCCGGTCTTGCCGTCCCAGGCGATGAAGTTGCCCATGTGGCTTTCACCCTGCGGCGGATACATCGAGAGCGTCGCGCCCACATAGGGCTGGCCCGCGGTGTAGCTCACCTTGAACGGTTCGTAGTCCATGCAGACGTGGTTGGTCGGAACGTAGAACAGTTGCGTGTCCGGCGAGTAGGCTGCCGGCTGCTCGTCCTTGGTGCCGAGCGCGGCCGGGCAGATGCCCTTCACGTTGTGGTCCTCGCCCGCCTTGTCGGTCGAAGCTGCGTCGAGCACCTTCGGACGGCCGTAGGTCGGCGAGTTCTTGTCCATGTCGACGCCGGAGGTCCAGTTCACCTTCGGATCGTACTTTTCGGCGACCAGAAGCTCACCGTTAACGCGATCGAGGGTATAGGCGAGGCCGTTACGATCGAAATGCGTCAGCAGCTTGCGCGGCTGGCCGTTGATCGCCTGATCCGAGAGGATCATCTCGTTGACGCCGTCATAGTCCCACTCGTCGTGGGGCGTCATCTGATAGACCCACTTGGCAACGCCGGTATCCGGGTTACGCGCCCAGATCGTCATCGACCATTTGTTGTCGCCGGGACGCTGCTTCGGATTCCAGGTCGAGGGGTTGCCCGATCCGTAATAGACCAGGTTCAGCTCGGGATCGTAGGAGATCCAGCCCCAGGTGGCGCCGCCGCCGATCTTCCACTGATCGCCTTGCCAGGTCTTGAGGCTCGAGTCCTTGCCGACCGGCTTGCCGAGTGCGGTGGTCTTCTCGGCGTCGACCAGAATCTGGTCATCCGGGCCTTCCGAATATCCGCGCCATGCCAGCTTGCCGGTCTTGATATCGTAGGCCGACATATGAGCCTGGACGCCGAACTCGCCGCCGGAGATGCCGATCAGCACCTTGTCCTTGATGACCATGGGCGCCGACGTGCCGGTCTCGCCCTTGCTGGGGTCGCCATTCTTGGCGGTCCATGCGACCTGACCGGTCTTGACATCGAGCGCGACGAGGGTGGTGTCGGCTTGATGCAGGAAGATCTTGCCGTCGCCGTAGGCCAGGCCACGGTTAACCGTGTCGCAGCACATCACCGGGATAACGTTCGGATCCTGCTTCGGCTCGTACTTCCAGACGATCTTGTTCTCCTGCGAAAGGTCAATGGCGTAGACCTTGTTTGGGAACGGGGTATGGACGTACATCATGTTGCCGATGATCAGCGGGCCGCCCTCATGGCCGCGCAGCACGCCGGTCGAGAAGGTCCAGGCAACCTGGAGCTTGCCTACGTTCTGTGCGTTGATCTGGTTGAGCTTGGAATAGCGGGTATTGGCGTAGTCACCGGTCGGCATCACCCAGTCTTTCGGGTTCTGCGACATCTTGATCAGCTCGTCATTGGCCGACGCGCTCCCGACGGCGAGAGCCGCCGCTGAGCCAAGAAAGGTCGCCAGTAGCACCTTGCGCATAGTCATTCCTCCGTTGGTCTCGTTTATTGTTTCCGAAGCATTAGTGATTCACCGGGCTTCTCGTCCGGCGTCTGCTCGTGCAGGGCGGTCACGTTTGGGACCAGAAACGATGCTGGGCTGTCTCCTCCTCCTGATGAGAGCCACGGGTCCGCGTGCAGCGCGGCCCGTTCTTATTGTTCCTGCCGCAATCCCTAACGACTTCGTCATCGGGAAACTTGCCCAAGAGAGAAGCCGGTTTGCTTGACAGCGCACGGAGGAAAAGATTTTGATTTTGCAGTAGCGAATTCAGCGGCTTCCGCGCGGCATCGAGGCCGCTTTCAGCGGTCAGGTTCCCCTTGACGGCGCTGCAACTAAGGCGGAGGATTAACTTTCAAGGGTGGCAATGGAACGATGGCGCTCGTGCCAAGAGACCGCTCAAATTCGAGGTAAACGTCACGCAATCACGGCTGAGGGCTCCGGCAGCGCTGGTCGCGATTCGCGTCGAATCTCCGGATCCAAACCAGTGGCTGGATTAATGTCCGACACCATTCACACGCTCTCGACGACCGGTATGACGCCGAAGCGCCAGATCCAGAGCTGGATCGACGGGCTGACGAGCCTGTGTGGGCATTTCGACGTCGATCCGCTGGAGGCGTCCTCGCTCGAAGGCCGCATCGACTACACGAGCGTCTCGCGCCTCAAGCTCTGCCAGATCGAGGTGAGCCAGCATCGCATCGCGCACACGCTGGCGCGCGCCAAGGCCAATGAACACCCCTACATCAAGATCCACTTCCAGACCTACGGCGTGTCCTATTTCGAGCAGGAAGGCCGTCACATCGAAATCAACCCCGGCGATATCATCGCCTATGACGTCTCCTGCCCGCATTCGATCATCAGCCCGGCCTTCACGCGTCACGACGTGGTGATCGTGCCGAAGGCGCTGCTGCGCGACCGCGGATTCCCGTCGCAGCGAATGCCCGCCTGCAAGCTGTCGTCGAAGACGGGCACGGGGCGGATCGCACACGATTTCGTCCATGCGACCTTCGACGAGGCGGCCAAGCTGTCGGCGAACAGTGCGGTCGGCGTCGCCGATTCGCTGATCGACCTGTTGCTGCTGCCGCTGCGCGAAGCCGACACGATGTTCGACCGGGTCGGGCCCGAGGCGATGTATGTGCGCGCGCAGTTCTTCATCCGCGAGCACCTGCGCGATCCGGATCTGTGCATCGACCAGATATCGACCGAGCTCGGCTGTTCCAAGCGCTATCTGCACATGCTGTTCTCGGAGCGCGGCACCACGGTGAGCGACTACATCTGGCAGGCGCGCCTGCAGAACTGCCGCCAGGAGCTCGAGGCTCACGCCGGCAAGACCATCACCGACGTCGCGTTCTCCTGGGGCTTCTCCAGCTCATCGCATTTCAGCCGGGTGTTCCGGAAATACTTCGGCGTGGTGCCGTCCTCGATCCACAAGGCCCAGCAGGGCGCGGCGGCCTCGGGCGAGCATTAGGCGCTTTTCGAGCGCATGCTCTAGGCGGTAATAGTCGGCGCGGTCGCGCGGCGGTGGCGCTATTTCACGCGGACGTGGCGATATAGGGAATGCCGGCCACGAGGGCGACGAGCACCACCGCGTTCCCCAGCATTCCGCTCCAATGCAGCCGGCGCAACCGACGCGGGGCGTCGGCATCGCCAGCGTCCCTCGCGCTGAGCTGGTCGTCCACTCTTTGCATGAACCAGCGGCGTCCCCCGATCGCCAGGGCAGCGATCATGCCTACGCCCAGCGCGGCAAGCAGGCGGCCGTCGACGAGGAGGGCCACGGTTCCAATGACGCCGGCGACGCGCATTACCAGAAAATGGGCGTTGAACATTCCGCGCAGCAACTGGGCGACGGGCTGAATATCGAGCCTCACCAGCAGGAAGGCGGGCGAGGCCAGGGTGAAATAGCCCATCGGAAAAAGCAGAATGACCATAACGGCAACGGCGACTGCATCCGGTGTCATGCGATCGGCCCTTCTCGTCCACAGAGGTGCGCAATCATAGCGGGAAAGTGTGCTTGCGACACTAGGCTTTGGCCGGACTCCGGGTCGGAAAGGGAGCAACCGGCGCGCCGGCCACGGCTCGGAAGTTTAGGCCGGCTCGAGGCCGAGCGACTTTGCGCTCTCGATCCAGATCGGCAGTTCGCGCTGATACAGTTCGTTGGTCTCCTTGAAGCCGATCGCGGGTTCGAGCACGAAAGTGGCGAGAACCTCCTTCACTTTCGGATCGCTGTTGGCCGCGACGCAGAGCTCCGCCAGGCGGTCGACGATCGGCTTCGGCGTTGCCTTGGGCACGGCCCAACCCGAAAAGCCGCTCACGGTGAAGAATTTCGAGGTGGCGCCCTGCTCCGGGAGGGTCTTGATGGCAGGGATCGCGTCGACCTTCTTCGAATGCACCGCGAACACGGTGCCGCGGTCGCTTTGCAGGACCGACTGCGCCGCCGTGTAGCTGCCCATCGCGGCATCGAGCGTGCCTTCGAGCATTCCCGTCCACATCGGGGCCTCGCCGCGGTAATGGACCGGCTCGATGTTGAGGCCGTACTGCTTGTTGAGCTCGTGGATCGTCATGTGCGGGGCCGAGCCGGCGCTATAGGTGCCGAAGTTCACCCTGCCGCTCTTGCGCGCGAAGGCGACGAAATCCTCCAGCGTCTTGACGCCGGTCTTGGGGTTCGCGACCAGCAACAGGCCGGCGCCCGGGATGACGCTGACGAGCGTCAGATCCTTGTCCATGTCGTAGCCCGGATTCTTCATCACCACCCGGTTCATGATGTAGGTGGTCGAGATCGAGCACAGCATTGTGTGGCCGTCGGGCTCGGCGCGGGCGACCTCCGCCGTGCCGATCGCGCCGGAGGCGCCCGGCTTGTTTTCGACGACCACGGTCTTGCCGACCTGCTTGGAGATGAATTCGCCGTAGGCGCGCGCAAGAAGGTCGGTCTGCCCGCCGGCGGGATAGCTGCAAATCATGCGAATCTGTCGCGCCGGCCAAGTGCCTTGGGATGCAGCTTGCGCCGAGGCGCCGCGCGCAACGAAAGGCATCGTGAATGCGCCGGCTCCGGCGGCGATGAAGTGGCGGCGATCGATTTTTGTGGACATGATTCTCTCCCGGTTCCGGGCAGGGTACTGCACCTGACCGGCGCTGCCATGGGCGTCAGGCGAGACAGATTGGCGCATTCGAAAGGCTGTGCTGCGTCTGTTCGGGCGTCATCCGGACGATCGCACCTTTCGCATGACACGCTGCCAGACGATTTCGGTCAGGGCCACCGCAATCAGGCCAAAGGTGCCGCCGATCAGCACGTTGGCGATACGCTCCTCCGCGATTCCGCTGGCGCCGCCGGCGAAAGAAGCGGCCAGCGCAATGAAGAAGCAGCGCAGGCCGAAGCCGACGATGTAGCGGGAGAAAGAGATCAGCGTGAGGGTGGCGGCGAGAACCGCGAGGGCATAGCCGACCCGGCTTTGCGGCAGCACGATTCCGGCGAGGAAGCCAAGCGGCACGCCCACAAGCGCGCCGATCGCGCGCTGCTTCAGCTTGTCGGTGGAGGCAGCGAGATCGCCGACCACGACGCTCGCGGCCGACCACATCACCCATTGTCCCTGCGCGAGGTCAAGGATCTCGACCAGCACCGCCGCGGCGAACACCGCCATGGCCGTTGCCGTCGCAGGGAGAAACCATCCGGCGGCGGGCAACCCGAACGAGGTCGCCGCGCCATCGCGTTGCTGGTCGTAGATCCGGATACCGCAGACCAGCGCCAGCGCAATCGGAGAGGACGCGATGATCAGGCCGGCGTGGCGCAGCGCTTCCGACGCGCTTGCGCCCTCCCGCACCTCGCAGGCGAGATAGACCGCGGGGATGAATACCCAATTGCCCAGTGTGCGGAAATGCTCGCCATGGCGCGTCGCCGCCACCGCGAGGAAACCGGCGAGCGCCGTCAGCACTGCGAAGAGCGGCTTGACAGGGCTTGCGAGGAAAAGCGCGGCAAAGGTGACGAGGATGGCGAGATAGTGCCAGGCGATGACCTTTGGCGGCAGCTTCAGCCGGAGCGCCGGAATGAGCAGGGAGACAGCGACCAGCCCGAGATTGAGCAGTGCCGTTTCACGCGCGATGAAATAGGCGCCGACCATCGGGCCGACGACGATCAGCGCTCGCGACAGTTCGCCGGGCTTGAGCTCGCGGGAGAGGACGTCGCGCAGGCCTGCGGCGGAGGTTGGCGAATTCACAGGGCACCAAAGGGCGAAATGAAACCGCAGGCATCTTACGGTTCGCCGCATGGCCAGACCAGCTTGGAGACGTTGGTCTTTGCTCCGTCATTGCGAGGAGCGAAGCGACGAAGCAATCCAGGGTCTCTCCGCGGAGAGATTCTGGATTGCTTCGCTGCGCTCGCAATGAGGATGGAGAGGCAGTGCGAGCGCCGTATCTCGCTCTTCTTCCCCGGCTCTGCGGAGCGTCACTGCGCGCCGCACCGCGTCCGGACAAGAGAGCCTCACCGCTGAATGATCTTCGTCCAGACGTCGCCCAGAATCGCCGGCTCGCGCGGCGGCAGATAGGTGAGGCCGGCCTGTCTGCCGAATTCGGCGATCCTGCCCTCGGCCGCGAGGGCGCTCAGCGCCTTGTTGACGGCATCGATCAGCGCGCCGTCGCGGGCAAGCCCGACATAGCCGCGATTGGCACCGATCGGGTAGTAATAGCCGGACGCCGTGAGCGCACTGTCGGGGTGCGCGGCGCGATGGGCGTCGAAGCGCGCAAGGTCGATCAGCGTCGCGTCATGGTCGCCGCGCTGGAGCGCGCCGAGGAGATCGTCGCGGCCGGGGACGAGATGGGTGATGCCGTCGATCAGCCGCCCCTTGTCGAAGGTCATCAGGATGGCGTCGCCGAGCGAGCCGCTTTCGATGACCAGACGAAGCCCAGTGAGATCGCCGATGTCGCCGATCTTGCGGCCGCTTGCCTTCGGCCCGAGCACCACCGTCATCGGCGAATAGACGTAAGGCTGGCTCGGCGCGAGCACGCCGAGCGCGACACGGCGCCGCCGATCGTCGCGCGTGGCCCCGCCGAAGTCAGGCAAGCGCGCCGTCTTCATCCCGGGGACGACGAGCGAATCCTGCGTCAGCGCATAGCCGCCGACGAGAGAGCAGCGTCCATCCGAGAGCAGCGCGTTGGCCTCGAGCTGCGGGCTGGAATCCTCGTCCAGCTTGCTCTCGAACCACTGGATCGCCAGCGGTCGTCCGAGCCGCTCCGCGATCGCCTGTGCCAGCAGCACGTCGAAGCCGGCATCCGGCTTGCCGCGCTGATGCATCGAGAGCGGCGGCCGGTCCTCGTCGAGGCAGATCTTCAGGGGATCGTCGGCCGCAAGCGCGACCGACGCCATCGTCGACAGAACGGCAGCGAGGCTCCATGCTGCATGCCGGCCCCTCATGGTTTTCTCCGGCTGGAGATGAAGGCCCAGAGATCGCCGATCTGGTCGTCGCTGAGGATGTCGCCCCAGGGCGGCATCTTGTTGTTCTTGCCGTTCTTTACCGTGGTGACGAAGCGCGTCTTGTCGTCGGGGAAGACGCGCAGATCCGGTGTGATGGTCCCGGAGTTCATCAGGTTCGGGCCATGGCAGTGCGAGCATTTCTCGGCATAGGTCGACTTGCCGTGGTCGATCTGCGCCTGCATGGGATTGCTGGTTGGCTCGTCGGCGGCACGAACGGTCGCCGCAAGCGCGACCGTCAGCACCAGGGCGGCGGCGAAGATCGCCGCCGTCCTGTCAAACATGTCTCTCAGCATCATGCCGCGGATTACTGCTTGACCGCAAAGACCCACAGCGAGCCGCCGGGCGGCACCTTGGCAAGCCGCTCGTCGCCGGAGAACAGCGAGTAGACACCGCCATAACCGCTGGTCACCGCGACATACTGCACGCCATCCTGCTGCCAGGTCACCGGCTGGCCCTCGATGCCGGACCCGGTCTGGAACTGCCAGAGCTTCTTGCCGGTGTCGGCGTCGAAGGCCTCGAACTCGCCGGTCAGTGCGCCCGAGAATACGACGCCGCCCGCGGTCGACAGCACGCCCGAGAAGCGTGGAATGTCGCTCGGCGCTTCCCACTTCGACTTGCCGGTCATGGGATCGATCGCCTTGAGGTGACCGCGCGGTCCGTCCCCGAACTCCCAGGGATCGGTCAGGTCCATGCCGAGATACCATTCACCCTGCTTGAAGGTGACGGGCTCGGCCTTGTACCTGCCGCCGAAGGCGAGCGTGTTGGCGTAGGCAAGGCCGGTCTGCGGATTGAACGACATCGGCTCCCAGTTCTTGCCGCCGAGGATGGAGGGATAGACCGTCACCTTCTTGCCCTCGCGCGCCTCCTTGGCGACGTCGGTCTCGATCGGACGGCCCGTCTTCATGTCGACGCCGGTCGCCCAATTCACCTTCACGTAAGGATTGGCCGCCAGCAGCTTGCCGTTGGTGCGGTCGAGCACGTAGAAGAAGCCGTTGCGGTTGGCGTTCATCAGCGCCTTGGTCGGCTTGCCCTCGACGTTCACGTCCGCGAGCACCATCTCGGCGACCGCGTCATAATCGAACGGATTGTTCGGTGAGAACTGGTAGTGCCACTTGATCTTGCCGGTCTTGGGATCCATCGCCAGCACGGAGCAGGTGTAGAGATTGTCGCCGGGGCGGACTGCCGAATTGAACGGGCCGGGATTGCCGATGCCCCAATACACGGTGTTCAGCTCGGCGTCATAAGAGCCGGTGATCCAGGTCGAGCCGCCGCCGAGCTTCCAGGTGTCGCCCTTCCAGGTGTCGCCGCCGGGCTCCTCCTGCGAGGGAATGGAATGGGTGCGCCACAGGTGCTTGCCTGTCGCCGGATCCCAGCCGTCGATGAAGCCGCGCGTGCCGAACTCGGCGCCGGAGATGCCGGTGATGACGACGCCGTCGGCGACCAGCGGGGCCACCGTCATCGAATAGCCTTCCTTGATGTCGGCGGCCTTCTGACGCCACAGCTCCTTGCCTGTCTTTGCGTCAATCGCGATCACGTTGGCATCGAGCGTCGTACGAAACAATTTGCCATCGTGGATTGCGACGCCGCGATTGATGATGCCGCAGCAGACGATTCGGGGCGTCTCGGCGGGATATTCGATCTTGCTCTTCCAGATCTGCTTGCCGGTCTTGGCATCCACCGCCATGGTCGCATTGTGCGAGGTCACGTAGATCACGCCCTGATAGACTATGGGCTGCGATTCCTCGCTGCGATCGTCGTTGAAAGAGTAGTTCCAGACCGGGACAAGGTTCTTGACGCTGTCCTTGTTGATCTGATTCAGCGTCGAGAAGCGCTGCAGATTGTAGCCCATCCCGTAATTGAGAACGTTCGATGTATCGGTCGCGCCTTTGACCAACTGCTCGGTGGTCTGTGCGCTTGCACAAGTCGATGCAAGCATAACGAGGCTCGCGGCCATCGCAAAGCGTTTCATCCGTTCCTCCCAATATGCGCGCCTTTTGACGCCGCGGAAGCAAATCTCCGTCGGAAACCAAAACGCGTCAATACGAAAGTCGTAAGTGTCGTGCCGATATCGCTGACGCGATTGCCGGTCACCTCATGGAAACCGGCTCCACTTGCGCGGAGACGCTGGGAAATTCCGCACCACGAAGCAGCTCCGGTCAAAGTGGTCTGGGCGAGCGGTCGGGTTTCGCGCGTTGTGACGCGCGCAAGTTGCATTCCGGACTTGAACCCGGAGCCGCTTGTGGATTTATCTGGTTGCTGACCCGCTTCGCACCGGGGATCTTTGTCTGGGAGGTCTTGATGATTTCGCGTCGCTCAATTGCGCTTGCGCTCACGATTGCACTGGTGTCCGGTCCGGCATGGCCGGCCGCCGGCAACGCGGTCAAGCTGTTCGATACCGACAATGACGGCACGCTCGATCTTGCCGAGGTGAAGAAGGCGGCCGCCGCATTGTTCGCAAAGCTCGATCCCGATCATGACGGCACGCTCGATGCGCGCGAATTGCGCGGACGGTTGACGGCGAAAGAACTCGCCGCCGCCGATCCCGACCGGGACGGGACCCTGACGCTCGACGAATATTTGTCCGTGGTCGAGCAGCGCTTCAATGCAGCCAATCCCGACAAGGATGGAACGCTGGATGCGAAGGAGCTGAACTCGCGCGCCGGCCGCGCGCTGCTGCGATTGTTGCGGTGAGCGCAACGGAGCAGGCGTGAGGCGGGCGGCTTTTGCGAGCATTTCCGCTCCGACACTCGGAACATCGGGCAGTTCGGCCTGTTCTCTTCGCGATGTCCTGCCAGGCGCCGGGGCTGCGCCGCGGGAGAAGAGGAGATGCAGATGAACACGAAACGTTCCGTTCTTGCCGCCTGCGCGATCCTGACGTTGAGCGCCGGCGTCGCCATCGCCGGCCCATGCAACACGGGCAGCGCCAGCACTGACAAGGATGCTGGTTCTGGTCCGGTCACCGTAGGCTCGGCGCAGTCGCATTCGTCCAGCTCAGCGGGCGACAGCAGCCAGCATCCGCCCACCAGCACGATGAATCGTGCGAGCGGTGAAACGCCGGCGTCATCCGAAGATGCGCAGCGGCAGATGCAGAGCCAGCCGACGGCGGCTCAGCGAGCCGACGGTGCTAAGCCGGACGCCGCAATGGCCGACAAGGGCTGCTGACGGCGCGGCGCCATTGGTGTCGATTCGACGCGCGGTGCGTCGCACAAGGCAGCGTCTTGGAGGTCGTGTTTGACCAAGAGGGAACTGGCTTTGTCCCAGAGAGAAATGCAGTCGCGAAGAATCGACACAGACGCGCTCGGCAACCGAATCGAGGCTTGAACTGCACCTGACGCAGCCCTAGGTTTTGCGCCGCGCGATGTCGCGCTCAATACCTTGGGGAGACCCCGAATGGCTTGGAAAGCTCCGAAGATCGTGGAAGTGCCGGTCGGCATGGAAATCAACATGTACGCCTGCGCTTCGCGCAAGTAAGACTGACGACCTGCCACGGCTTCGATGGCAAACGCCGTCGAAGCCGTGGTAGTGTCAGGAATGCGCGCGAGAGCCAACAGCCTCTGGACTATTGCTGCCTGTACGGTCGCGCTTCTACCCGCATGCGTCAGCGCCGAAGAGAGCTTCGATACCGAGCACATCTTCGGCTTCATGATCGGTACCGATGTCGGCAATCCCGGCGAGCGCGAATTCCAGACCCAAACGACAGGGCGCTTCGGCAAGGGCGGCACATATCGCGCCCTCGAGCACGAGTTCGAGATCGAAGTCGTGCCGCTGCCGAACTTTCGCGTCGAGGTCGGCGGCACGGCCAGCTTGCACGACATCACCGGCGTCCCCGATATCGACGACCGCCGCCAGCTCAACTTCCAGGGGGCTTCGCTAGACCTGCGTTATCGCCTGCTCGGCCGCGAGCGCGCGCCGTTCGGTCTCACCATCGCCGCCGAGCTCCATGGCGACCGCATCGACGAGACCAGCGGCGCGAAAGGACGGATGTACGGCACCGAATTCACCCTCGCCATCGACCGCGAGCTCATCCCGAACTTCGCCATCGGCGCGCTCAACCTGATCTATCAGCCGGAATGGGCGCGCTTCGAGGTGACGGGGCAGTCCGAGAAGAGCTCGACGATCGGAGCGGCGTTTGCCGGCCTGGTGCGCGTGCGGCCCAATGTGCTGCTCGGCGGCGAGCTGCGCTACTTCAGGCAGTATGAAGGCATCGGCCTCGGGGAGTTTTCAGGCCAGGCACTGTTCGTCGGCCCGACCGCTTATTTCCAGCTGTCCGAGCGCTCACGGCTCACCCTGAGTTGGAGCATGCAGGCCTGGGGCCGTCCGGCTGGGTCATCCGCAAATCTCGACCTCGTCAATTTCGAGCGCCACCAGGCCCGGCTGGTGTTCGGCGTTAACTTTTAGGTCGGGAGGTCGTCGTGCCCGGGCCTTGTCCCGCGCATCCACGTTCTTGTACTGCGAGGCAAGGCGCGGGATGGCCGGGGCAAGCCCGGCCATGACGACGTGGAGACCTCGGCGTTCTGCTTCATAGCAAGGAGACGAGAGGCAGTTCCCGGCCCATTCTCGCTCACCCAGACTTGAAACTTCCCCCTCCGCGGAACGTAACCTTTCGTGCTAATCTCGATTGCCCTTGCAAGGATCCCGGCATGAACCCGATTGATCTGGTGGTGACTGTGTGTGCGGTGCTCTCGCCTGCGACCTGCGAGGAGCAGCATCTGATGTTCAACTATGGTGGGTCGCCGCGGCAATGCGCGATGGCCGCGCCGCCCTATATCGCGCAATGGGTCGGCGACCATCCGAAATGGCAGGCCGTGCGGTGGCGCTGCGAATATCCGCACCCGAACGACAAGGCGTAAGGCGTCCCGCTACTTGGTGCAGTCCTTCAGATCCTTGTCGGCGATCGAGAACACCGCATCCGCCCTGATCTCGATGTCGCGAACGACGCACTGCCGTGCGTTGGGATAGCTGACCTTGGCGTCGTAGCGGCCCGGCTCGACGCCGGTGATGCGCAGCCGCTCGTCGTGATCGACCTCCTTGTCCTTGTCGTTCAAGCACTGGTTCGGGCCCCAGTCGGTCTTGCCGGCGGGTGAGAGCTGGAAGCCGGAGATCGTCTCCGTCGTCAGGTTCCAGAGCCTGATGCCCTTGCCCTTGGTTTGCGCCAGCGCCACGCCCGGCACCGCGACCAAGAGGATGCCGATCGCAATCAGCCTACGCCGCATTGGTGAACCTCCCTCGATGACGTTTGGTTCAGTTGACCACGAGTTTTCATTTCGATTCAAGCTGCAACGCCGCGAGCTCCGCCCTGATCCTGCCGAGTTCGCCCTCGCTGCGCATCGCGCGCGGAACGGCAATCGGGACTTCCTGCACGATGCGCGCGGGGCGCGGCGACAAGAAGAACAGGCGATCGCCGAGCCGGATCGCATCGTCGAGACTGTGGGTGACGAGCAGCGTCATCACCGGACGGCTCGCCACCAGCGTTGCGATCTCGTCGCGCAAGCGGCCGGCGAGCGCGTCATCGAGCGAGGCGAGGGGCTCGTCGAGCACCAGCAGATCAGGCTCGACGGCGAAGGCGCGGGCGAGCGCGACGCGCCGGGCAAGGCCGAGCGACAACTCGCCGGGAAAGTGGCTGCGATGCGCCTCCAGCTCCAGAATCCTGAACAGCTCCGACAGCTTCGCCTCGGTCACGTCGGGCGCCGCCAGCCGCACATTCTGCTCGACCGAACGCCACGGCAGCAGCCGCGGCTCCTGGAACACCATTCCGATCCGTGCCTGTGGTGGACGCGCGACGTGGCCCCTGAAATCACCATCGAGCCCGAGGATGATGCGCAGCATCGTGCTCTTGCCGCAGCCGGACGGACCGATGAGCACGCCGACCTCGCCGGCGCAAAGCGCGAATTTGAGCGGCGCGAGCACTTCGTGCGTTTCGCCCGCGGCACTCCTGAACGTCTTGCCTGTGATATCGACCTCAAGCCGCACGGGGCCGCCACCGTGTTGCGCGGGCTTCGAACGGCTGCACCAGCAAGGTTTCGATCACGAGCACGACCGCGGCGAATGTCAGCGAATAGGCGAGCAGTCGCGGCGTGTCGAACAGCTGAAAAGCGACGCCGATCTCGAAGCCGACGCCGTTCGGACGCCCGAGCAGTTCGGCGACCAGCACGATCTTCCATACCAGCGACAGTCCGGAGCGGGCCGCAGCGGCGATGTAGGGTGCGAGCTGCGGCAGCACGACATGGCGGAACGCGCGCCAGCGCGGCATCGCGAACACGCTCGCCATCTCGTCGAGCGAGCGGTCGAGCGCGCGGGTGCCCTCGCGCAAGGTGACGACCGCGGTCGGCAGCTTGTTGATGGCGATTGCCGCGATCGCTGCGGTCTCGGTCAGGCCGGCCCAGATATAGGCCAGCACGATCACGACGAGCGCAGGCAGGTTGAGCAGCAGGATCAGCCAGGGATCGCCGAGCCGGTCGGCTAGCCTGACCCGTCCCATCAGGTAGCCGATGGCGCTGCCGAGCGACATCGCGAGCACGAAGGCGAGGGTGACGCGCGCCAGCGTGACGCCGAGATGCAGGAACAGCGCACCCGATGAGGCTTCCGCGATCATCACCTCGAGCACCGCCGGCGGGGAGGGCAGCTTCGCGCCGCCGACGAACAGCGCGGCAATCCACCAAATCGCGAGGAACATGGCGAACGACAGAAGGCGCAGCACCTCAGTCTCCAGGCACGGCGTGATAGAACGTGCCGGGATCGAGCTCGGCGGCGGGGCCGACGAGGTCGCGGCCGCCGGTCTCGGCCAGCACGCGGTAGAGCACACGCGCGTCTTTCTCCTCGTCGTCGACGCTCCGGCGCGGGATGCCGTCGCGATAACGGTCGCGATAGGTCTTCAGCAGGGTGGCATCGCTGGTGCCGGTCAGCGGCGCGATCTTGTCCCAGGCCGCATCCGAGCTCACCAGCAACTGCTTGGCCTTGCGGGTCATCGCGATGAAGCGCGCCACCGCTTCGCGATGGCTTGCGGCCCAGCTCTCGTCAAAGACATAGCCGACCGCAGAGACCGCGCCCTTGGCGCCGAGCTTCGGCAGGATGTCCTCGATGCCGGCGAGGCGCCTAAAACCCTTGGCTTCGAGCTGGGCGCAGAAATTCCAGAAGTTGAGGCTCGCATCCATCTCGCCGTCGAGTGATTTGGCGGCGATCAAGGGCGGGGCGCCATAGACGATGGTAGCCTCCGACTTCAGGTCGATGCCGTCCTGCTTCATGCGCGCCTGGAGCAGCAGCCAGCTCTTGTCGATGGCTCCGCCGGCGACGGCGAGCTTGCGGCCCTTCAGGTCGGCGAGCGACTTGATCGGCGACGAGGCCGGCACCATCACCGCGCCGAGCGCGCTGGAGTAGGGATAGAACGTGAGCTTGGCGCCGAGCGCCCGCTCGCGCGACACCCACAGCCAGTCCGACAGGATGATGTCGGCGCTGCCTCCGCGCATCGCGATCTTGCCGGCCTCGGGGCTCGCTAGCTCGGTGACTTCCAGCGAGAGGTCCGCTTCCTTGTCGAGACCGCTCGCACGGATCGCGGCCAGCTCCCAGGAGAATGTTCCGGTCTTCTGCACCGCAAGGCGGATCGTATCCGCGGCGCGGACGGGTGCGGCGAGCGTCAGCGCCAGCGTCGTTGCGAGCGCCAATGTCCGACCAAGTGCCCTTATCACACCGAGTGCTCTCATCACCTTGTGAGCCGTTTCCTCTGACAGAGTGCTTTTCAGGACAATACGCATAGCATAGCTTTGCTCGCAACCAGCGGGAGGATGCGCATGAAACTGGCCGGACAGCTACGACCGATTGTCGCCGCATTGACGGTGCTGGCGGCGACGGTGTGCGTGGCGCGGGCCGAGGAAGCCAACGATTATCCCACGTCTGCGCGCGCGGAGTACGTCTATGGCTGCATGAAGGCCAATGGCGAGAGCCGGCAGTCGATCGAGCAATGTTCCTGCTCGATCGACGTGGTGGCCTCGATCGTCCCCTATGAGCGCTACGTTACCGCGGAGACCGCGCTCAGCATGTCGCAGGTGCGCGGCAATCTCGGCGTTCAGTTCCGCACCTCGGAGCAGGCGAACACGGCGGTGAATGATTTAAGGCGGGCGCAGGCGGAAGCTGAGGTGAGGTGTTTCTAGTTTGCTGCGGTCATTCCGGGGCGCGCGAAGCGCGAACCCGGAATCTCGAGATTCCGGGTTCGGTCCTGTGGACCGCCCCGGAATGACGGTGTGACAACTACGTCCCCGGCTTCTCCACGTCCCACTCATTCCGGAACACGTGTCCGTCCGTGTCCTTGGCTTCCGCGCGGAAACGCTTGGCGCCGTTGGAAACGTAGGTGAAGCGCAGGTTGGGATCTTCCGAGATCGAGATGCCGCCTTCCATCGAGAGCACGGGGCTGTCGTCCTGCGTCAGCTTCAGCTGGTTGATGAAGAACGCGGGAATGTAGAGCTGCGTGACCTGGTCCATCTGCAGGCCGGAATTGTTGGGATGGCCGACCATGATCTGCGCTTCGCGGATACGGCTCGCCGGCGCCTCCTCGCGCGCGAACTGCCGGTAGCGCATCTTGCCGAGCTTGCTGTTGGCTTCCTCGGCGTTCTTTCCGGCCGGCGCCGAGCAGCCGCCCGAGGCCTTCACATAGACTTTCGAGACATAGAGCTGGCCGTCGCTGAGCTCGGCCACCGCATGGACATCGGTGTAATTGTTGACCCGCACGCGCGTCGAGATTTCGGTGACATTGGCATCGGAGCCGAGCTCGAACTTCGCCGCCATCGGCGCCGGGTTGCGGTCGATCACGAGCGTAATCGAGCGGATCCGGCGGCTATCTGCGGGCGACAGTTTGCTGCGCAGAGTCACCGGCACGATCGCCGCGTCCTCAGCGCGATACGGCATCTCGATGCCGACGACGGCACTGCCGTCATTCATCGGGCGATTGTTGAAGATGTCCTGCACCAGGCCCGGCCAGGGATCGTCGGCCTCTTCAGCCTGCGCCGGCATGGCAAAGGCGATGCCGAGCAGCGCGGCGATCAGGGGCAGGCGGCGTGTCCATCTGGTCATGATCATGGTCCCGGAGTCAGCGAAGCTGATCTCTTGCTCATGATAGCGCGCCCGCTACTCCCATTCAATTTCCGAAAATGCTGCAGTTGCGTTCCGGGCATTGTAATCGCCGAACAGCTCCCAACGCGGCTGCTCCTCAGCCGCAGCCTTATTGGCGGCGGCTCGGATCGGTTCGCCGTTCTTATTCAGTGCACGTACGTCGGACAGCAGCGTTGACAGGTAACGCCGTTCATCGGCCAGCGCGGCAGGCCAGTCGCTCACGGGGCCGTGACCGGGAACGACGCGTCGCGCCGGGAGGGCCTCCAATTCCTTCAACGTGTCGAGCCAGCCGCGGATGCTGCCGTCCATGACCGGAATGTGGCGAAGAAAAACGAGGTCGCCCGTGAACAGGGTTTTGGTCGTCTCGTCGTACACGGTCACATCGCTGTCGCTGTGCCCGGTCCGCCAGGCGCGCAAGGTCAGTCGGCGCGAGCCGAGATCAAGCGTCATCGCGTCCGAAACCAGCAGGGTGGGAGCAACGATCTTCACGGGATCTATCAACTCGTTGCCCATGATCCGGCGAAAATTGTCGAGATAATAGGGCCCGCGCGTGGCGAGCGCCTGCGGCAGCTTGCTATGGCCGACGAAGCTCGTTTCTGCGGTGGCGAAGGCCGCATTGCCGAAGACATGGTCGGGATGGCCGTGGGTGTTGATGACATAGCGGATCGGCTTGGGCGTGCGGGCCCGCACGGCGGCCAGCAGGGCCTCGCCTTCGCGGAGGCTGCCGCCGGTGTCGATGACGGCCACGGCATCATCGCCCACGATGAAGCCGACATTGGCAATGTCGCCCTCGTTCTCGCGGGTCATCAGGGCAATGGCCCCGGAGTGTACGAAGATTCCCGGTGCGACTTCGCTCACAGGCAATTCGGCCGCCCCGGCCCGTGCTAGCGTTGCTATCCCCAGCAGGGACAAGGCTGCGATTACTCGAGCGATGCGAAACACTTTTCCGCCTCAGTTTAAAGGGCTTGCTGCATTGCACTGCAACAAAGCGAAGCCAGCGAAGTCTGGCAAAACATGGCGCGTCATGCGTTGCATGGATAGCATTCAAACAAAACGAGGAGGAAGCGCGATGACGGAGGCCGGACGACATCGTCGCTGGTTGTTTTCAATGTGGGTCCTGGTTGCGTCCTGCGGGCTCGGCGACGTTGCCGTGGCGCAGACCAATGACAGCGGCGACCTCTCGTTCGAGCTGGTCGACCCGCACGTGCTTCGTGTCTGCGCCGATCCGCGCAATCTGCCGTTCTCGAACGAGAAGGGCGAGGGGTTCGAGAACAAGCTGGCCGAGCTCTTTGCCGACAAGCTCAAGAAGAAGCTCGATTACGTCTTCTTTCCGCAGGCCACCGGCTTCGTGCGGATGACGCTGGGTGCGCATCGCTGCGACGTCATCATGGGCTTTCCGCAAGGCGATGACGTCGTGCAAGGCACCAATCCCTATTATCGCACGAGCTATGCACTGGTCGCCAAGGCCGGTAGCGGGCTGGAGGACGTCGACACGCTCGAGGATCCGAAGTTGAAGGGCAAGCATGTCGGCATCGTCGCGGGAACGCCGCCGGCGACCAATATGGCCATTGCCGGCCTGATGAGCGACGCAAAACCCTATCCGTTGATGATCGACACGCGCTACGACAATTCGGCGCAGGCCATGATCGACGACCTCGCCGCCGGCAAGATCGACGCCGGCGTGCTGTGGGGACCCATGGCCGGCTACTATGCGAAGAAGGTCGGCTCGCTTCACGTCACGCCGCTGGTGAAGGAAACCACGGGGCCGAAGCTGGTCTATCGCATCGGCATGGGCGTGCGCCCCGCCGACCAGAACTGGAAGCGGCAGCTCAACAAGCTGATCCAAGAGAATCAGGCCGAGATCAACAAGATCCTGGTCGACTTCGGCGTACCGCTGCTCGACGAGAGCGATCGGCCGCTCAGTGCGGCGACGGCCAAGAAGACGCCATGAGGTAGACGCCATGAGGCGGCTTCGTGCCGGTGCGCTCGTCGCTGCCCTGCTGGCGGCGCCGGTTCTGGCGCAGCAGCAGGAGCCGTTCGAGCCCGAGAATTATCGCGCCGACAATTATCGCGCGCCGGTACCGGCGACGCTCGCCGGCGCGCGCGTGCTCACCACAGTGGAAGCCGAAGCGATCTGGCGCGCCAGAAGCGGTGCCTTCATCGACGTGCTGCCGCGCCCGCCGAAGCCGAAGAACCTTCCGGAAGGCACGGTGTGGCGCGATGCGCCGCGCAGAAACATTCCGGGCAGCATCTGGCTGCCCGATACCGGCTACGGCAATTTGCCGCCGGCGATGGGGGATTATTTCCAGCGCGGGCTCGCGCGTGCCTCTGGCGGCGACAGGGCCGCGCTGGTGGTGATCTATTGCCTCGCCGACTGCTGGATGTCCTGGAACGCCGCCAAGCGCGCGCTGGCCTATGGCTATTCCAACATCGCCTGGTACCCAGACGGCACCGACGGCTGGGAGCGTGCAAAGCTTCCCACCGAAGAGGTGCAGCCGGAGCCGCGGCCGGAACAGTAAGCGACTCGGCTCCGCAGTTGCGGCGTCAGAAAAAGGCTCAACTCCCTCCACGTCATTGCGAGCGCAGCGAAGCAATCCAGAATCTTTCCGTGCAGGGATTCTGGATTGCTTCGTCGCAGGGGCTCCTCGCAATGACGATGTGGCGCAGTATCGCCTCGATCGACGTGGGGTGAGCTCGCGGAAGGGCACCTCTCCCTGCAAGAGGAAGAGGCGATCTAAGCCCTACTGCTTCTGCAGCTTCGTCAGCGTGCCGGTGCCGTTATTGTCGGTCGCGGAATAGTTCACCCTGTCGCCGGCATGAACGGCGTCCAGCATCGCGGCGTCCTTGGCCTTGTACTCCTGGAGCGCGCCGGCGCTGCCGGTGCTGGCGCCGACCGTACCCTTCTGCGTCTGCTGGATCGAGATCGTGCCGTTGAGCCGATCGATCCGCATGACCATTCCGGTCAAATCGTCAGCAAGAGCGCTGGTTGCGAGCATGCTGAGGGCCGCAGCGCCCGCAAAAATGAATCTTGTAGTTCCCATCGAGGCCTCCCGACGTCTTGGAGTTCACTTCGACAAGCCATCCTAGATCGATTTGGTTCCGGCAGATAGCAGGGCAAAGGTTAACGATGCTCGGGAACCCATCGGGAGTGCAGGGCGCTATTCCATTTCCTGCTGGATCACGCGGCCGAGCGCGAACAGGCGCTGGTCGATCGTGGTTGGAACCTCGCAGACGAATCGCACCACCTTGTTGCGGTCCTCGAAAATCCGGGTCTTCCAGATCAGCTCGTTGCCGAGCGTCTCCACCTTGGCCTCGTCACGCGGGGTGGCACCCTGAAGCGCCTGGAGCTGAATTGTCTCCTCGCGGATCTTGTCGGCGGCCTCCCGCTGCTTGCGGCTGACGCGCTCGAGCCCGCTCATGACCTGGGAGCGCTGGGCGTTGAGCGTGTCGAACAGGCCGGCGAACAGCAGCTTGGCATTCGCAGTCTTGTCGGCGGAAGAGGCGGCCAAAAAGTCTTTCACCGACTTCTCGGCCTCGTCCATTGGCGTCTTGCGCGCCGACAATTTTGCGACCAGTGCGGTGATTTTCGTGTCGTTCTTCCACTTGGTCTCGGCGTCGTCGAGCGCAGGACCAGCCCAGACGGCCGCGAGCGAGATCTCCGGCACCTTGGCCTGCGTGCAGGGCCAGTTGGGGTAGCGCGGATCGGCCGCACGGGTGGCCGTGCCCGACAGCGCGAGCACTAGTGCAGCCATCGCCAGAACCTTCATCCTTCGCCTCCTGCAGGCCCCCGTCGCGCCAGCCCACGCGAGGGATCATAGGCCCAAATCGCGCCGATCATGAAGACGATTGTGCAAGCGGCGACCACCGCCAGCGAGACCCAGTTGATCTGTCCGTACAGCGCAAACCGGATCAGCTCGACCGCATGGGTGAACGGATTGGCCTCACAGAGATAGTACAGATAAGGGCTGCCCTCCTGCACCCGCCAGAGCGGATAGAGCGCGGAGGAGGCGAAGAACATCGGGAAGATCACGAAATTCATCACGCCGGCGAAGTTTTCCAGCTGCTTGATGCCGGAGGAGATCAGCATGCCGAGCGAACCCAGCATCAGCCCGGACAGGATCAGCGCCGGCAGTACGGTGAGATAGCCCGATGACGGCGGGGTGATGTCCCAGAACCAGGCGATCAGGAGGAACGCATAGACTTGCAGCAACGACACCGCGGTGCCCGCCAGCAGTTTGCAGAACAGGAGAAAGCCGCGCGGCAGCGGGCTCACCAGCAGCGTGCGCATGTTGCCCATTTCGCGGTCATAGACCATCGAGAGCGAGGATTGCATGCCGTTGAAGAGCTGGATCATCGCCATCAGCCCGGGCGCGATATAGACCTCGTAGAGGATGTAGGTCTCGTAAGGCGGGATGATGGAAATGCCGAGCACCTGGCGGAAGCCGGCGGCGAAGATGAACAGCCACACCAGCGGCCGCACCAGCGCCGAGACGAAGCGCTCACGCTGATGCAGGAAGCGCAACCCCTCGCGCCAGACGATGCCGGTGAGGCACGTCATGTATTCGGCGGCCGAGAAGCCGCGCGGCGCCTCACGCGTGGTGATGCTGCTCATGCGCCGCCTCCCGGCATGGTTTGCGCGCCGGTCAGGCGCATGAAGGCGGTGTTGACGTCCTGCGCGCCGGCTTCGGTGATGACGCGGCTCATCGGTCCCCGCGCCAGCACCTTGCCCTGATGCAGCACCACGAGGTCGTCACTGGGCATGATCTCGTCGAACAGATGCGTGGCCCAGAGCACGCCGATGCCTTGGTCCGTCACGAGCTGGCGGACCTGGCTGATGATGTCGGCGCGCGCCTTGACATCCAGGCCGACGGTTGGCTCGTCCAGCAGCAGCAGGCGCGGCCGGTGCAGCAGCGCGCGGGC
>NZ_JALBGZ010000249.1:0-8261 GCF_023006515.1 Bradyrhizobium sp. PRIMUS42 | reverse complement strand
GACGAGGCCCGGCAGCACCAGCACCGGATGCCCATCGCCGCGCGGCGCGAGGCTCAACAGCGGCAGCGCGCCGAGGAATGCGCCGAACTCATGGATCGCGCGCCCTTCCAGAAACATCAGAGTTCTGGACGGCGGACGCAGCGTCTGGGCAGTAGCGGTCATCAATGTTTCCCCTGGGAAGAATTCCTGAAAGGCCGCCGGCCGCGATGCCGGCAAATGGGCATGAATTCCAATGCTCCGGCTTCTTGATCGTTCCGCAGCGCAACATGAATCAGCTAGACGGCCGGTTCCCGACATTCAAGCGGGTGAGACGCGAGGCCACAATAGGCCCGCGCGTTAATGCCAGCGGCCGTGACGCAAAAGTCACAGCAATCGGAGCAGGAATTCTACGGAGTACAGCGCGAGCCCGGCGAGGCCGCCGATCAGCGAACCGTTGAAGCGGATGTATTGCAGGTCGCGCCCGATGTTGATTTCTATCAGGGAAATCAGCTGCGCCATGTCCCACGCCTTGACCTGGTCGGAGATGAAGATCGAGACGCCGCTCTTCTGGTCGGCGACGAAGCTGCGCAGCACCGCGACAAAGCCCTTGTTGATCTCGCCGCGCAGTTCGGCATCGCCGGCCAGCGCTTCGCCCGCCGCGACGAACATGCCGGCGAGATGATGCTGCAGCACCTGCGTCTCACCGCTCGCGCTGCGCTCGATGAAAGAACGCGTATTGGCCCACACCGTGCGGGCGAGATCGGCAAGCTCGGGCCGCGCCAACAGATCGCGCTTCAATCCGTCGATGCGGTCGATATAGGCCCGATCGCTGCCGAGCCGGTCGACGAAGCTCAGTACCATGCGATCGAACTCGCCGCGGAACGGATGCTTGGGATCGCTGCGCACCTCATTGAAGAACGCTGTGGCGGACGCCACGATCTTGTTCACCAGAAACTTGTCGGCGCGATAAAGCCTGAGCAAGGTCGGCAACTCCGCACGCACCTTCTCGCGGATCATCCCCATCGTCTCTTGCTGGTTCAGCGTCTCGTGCATCACGCGCAGGAGATCGTCGAAGAGGATCTGGTGCCGTCCCTCCGCGACGAAGCCGCGCAGCGTACCGGCGGCGAGCGGCGCAAGGTCGATCGCCTGGAGCTGCGAGGACATGCGGCGGATGATGAAAGTCATCAGGCCGGAGGTCTCGGTTGCGGAGACAGCCTCCGGCAGCAGACGCAGCGCGAAGCGCGCAAGATCGTCGCTGCGCTTGCGATCGCGCAACCAGTCGGCAACGAAGGAGCCGAAATCGATCTCCTGCAGCTTGGCCTCGACGGGACCGGCCTCGAGGAAATGCACCTGGATGAACTCGCCGAGCTTGTCGGCGATACGGGCCTGATTGCTCTGAATGATCGCGGTATGCGGGATCGGCAGGCCGAGCGGCCGCTTGAACAGCGCGACCACCGCATACCAGTCGGCAAGCCCGCCGATGGTCGCAGCTTCCGCGAAGGCGGCTATGAAGCCGAACACGGGATGCACAGGCAGCAGCCATTTCGCGACGACGAACAGCGCCAGCGTCGAAGCCAGCACCAGCGTCGCAAGCGCCTTGACGCGGCGAAGCTCCGCCGCGCGTTCGGCATCGCCGGGGGAATCGAAGGAAAAGGTGGCGGGGGCGTTCATGGCGGATACTTAGCGCGTCAATCTCGGCGTGTCCCGGACGCGGTGCAGCGTACACCGATGCACCGCAGAGCCGGGACCCAGGAAGCGTCCAAGGCAAGATGGACCCCGGATCAGCAGTGCACCACGCCGCAAGAGCGGCGCGCTGCACCGCATCCGGGGAACGCAGGAGACAAACAAAAGGCCCGCCGAAGCGGGCCTCAAATTTCAGTTTTTACTCAGGGCGCCAGATCAGGCAGTCTTGTTGTAGACCTTGGCAAAATTGTCCTGAGCGGACTTCGCGCCGTTGGCGGCGAGCTTGCCGAAATAGTCGGCGGTCGCCTTGGCACGCGAGACGAACACTTCGCCGCGGGCGCGGAGCAAGCCCGACTGGATCTCGACGGCTTCGCTGACCGACTTGGCGGAGGCGAGCTTGTCGATACCGGCGAAGAACGCCTGGGCGTCGTCATAGATCGCCTGCTGGATATTGCGGCTGATCTTGCCGGCCTCAGTGACGGACTCGGTCACCGCGTTCTCGACGGCGGCGGTCACGCGCTCGGAGCCTGCGAAAACCTCGGCAGCGCGGTCCTTGGCGGTGTTGGCGGACTTCTTCACGAACTCGCGGGCGGCCTCGGGAACTTCCAGGTTCTGGATGTTCTTGAATGCGTCCTTGAAGCCTTCGAAAGCGGTGTTGGTTTCGGTGGTCATTGGGGTTCTCTCCATCCTCGTTGCTCTGAGCTATGGGCTCACCCCGTCCGCATTGGCCCGGGGCCCGATCTATATGGCATAGTTAATTGTGCGATGCAATATTCTTGTTGCGGTGCGATATCACGAAATCGTGAACAGCCTTAACAGGAGGCAATCTGGTGCCTCCCTGGCCAGACCGGGTTCCCGGGCGGCGAGCTGGCTAGTGCTGCACCGCGTCCGGCAGCCCGTAGGCCTCCATCTGGGCCTGGACCTGCGCGATGTTGTGCCCGAGCACGACGATGTCGTGGGTCTTGCCATCGACGTCCCGGACGTGGTCCCGCAGCAGCGCTTCAGCCTTGAAGCCGAGGCTCTCGAACACCGCGATCGCGGCCTGCTGGTCGACGGTCATCTGAACCGAGAGTTTTTCCAGGCCGGCGCCAAGCGCGAGGGCAAAGGTCTCCTGCGACAGCGCCCGCCCCACCCCCTTCCCGCGCACGTCGAGCGAGACCACCATGCGGATCTCGCCGACATGGGGCGACCAGGAGTGAGGATCGCGCACCAGCGTGCCGCATCCGACGACCTTGCCGTCCCTGACCGCAAGCAGGCTTGTGATCGCGCCGCGCTCGATCTCCTTGACCCAGGCCGACAGCACCTTCGGCTCGCTGATGTTGCGCGGCAGAAACAACAGGTCGTGGGTCGGCAGGCCCTTGCCGAAGGCGAGCACCGCCGCCTCATCCGCGGGCGACATCAGGCGGATCTCGATATCGCCGGCGTCGGTCTTGACCTGACGCGGATAGGAACGCTGTTCGCTCATGTCGATCTCTTTCCCAGCCAGGAATCCAGTTTTGGCCAAAGCCGCTTCACGGCGTTGGCGCCCGCGACGAGCGAGACGTGACCGCCTTTCAGCATCACCTCTTCCTTGTCCGCAGATCCAATCTTCGCAATCAGGTGCTTTGCGGCGTCATACGGCACGATGTGATCGTGCTCGGCGACCGCATGCAGGATCGGCACCTTGATGTCTTCCAGCTTGGCGGCGCGACCGCCGACCGACATGGTGTCGTTGAACAGCTTGTTATCCCACATCAGGTCCTTGGTGATGGCGCGGAAATATTCGCCGGCCAATGGCAGCGTGTCGGTCGCCCAGCGGTCGAACATGCGGTACGACTTGACGAACTCGTCGTTCCAGATGTTTTCCCAGAGCTGGATCTGGCTCACCGTGCGCGAGGCCGGGCGCAGCATCTCGAACGAGGACAGGATCATCTCAGGCGGCACATTGCCGATGCTGTCGACGAGGCGGTCGACATCGAAATAGCGACGGTCGGAGAAATTCGAGAACAGCTTCATCTCGCGGAAGTCGATCGGCGTGGTGAAGCAGATCAAATTCTTCATCGGCCCATCCTTGTGGATCGAGCCGTACAGCAGCGACAGCACGCCGCCGAAACAATAGCCGATGACGGAAACGTCCTGCTCGCCGGAATCCTGCTGCACCCGGCGGACGCAGTCTGGAATGAAGTCGAGGACATAGTCCTCCATCCGCAGACTCTTCTCCTCCGGCCGCGGCGCGCTCCAGTCGAGCATGTAGACATCGTAACCCCGCTTGAGCAGGAATTCGATGAAACTCTGCCCGGGAACGAGGTCGAGAATGTAGCCGCGGTTGGTGGTGGCCATCACGATCAGCACCGGCACGCGGTAGATCTCGTCCGACATCGGCCGGTAGTGATAAAGGCTCATTGTGCCGCGCGAATGCAGCACGTCCTTCGGCGTCGAGCCGAGCGTCGGGCCGGAACTCGAAAAATACTCGACACCCTTGATGCTTCGCTGGATCGCGCGCTGCACCTCGCTCTGGATGCGTTCCGGGATAGATGCGAAATCAAGTCCCGTCGGCGCGTTCATGTCTGCTCTCCGCCTTCGGAGGGCGGACGTTTCGTCCGTGGCGGCCGCGGCGCGCTGTCGAAGCCTTGCGATATCCCCGAACTTGCCGCCATCTGGCTCAGCATCGACTTCATCTCGCCGATCTGGGCTTCGATCGACTGGAGCCGTTCCGCAAGGCCTGTGACCTGCTCCCGGCTGGGCAGGTTCATGGTGACGAGGTATTTCTCCACGAGCTCGCCGAGCTGCTTCTGAGCACCTGCAGCAACTCCGCCCGCACGGTTCATCGCCTGTGAAAATTCCGGCGACGACATGGCCTGGTTGGCGAAAGAGTTGAACCCCTTCTCCATCTCGCCAACCATCTTCTGCCACACAGCGACGGGGTCATTGATCTTGTCGGTCATCGGCGTCCTCCTGAAATCGAGAGCTGCGATGCCCTTCTTTTTGCCATACCACACCGTTGCGCGGTGCCGGTCAACCGGCAAGCGCACCTGCTGCTTGGCACGCCGCTTCTTTGTGGCGGGAAACCGTGCGATACAGCATCGATCAGCAGGAGGGACCGCGCCCGTGACCACCCATCAGCCGCCCCAGACCGTCCGCGCCAATGGCATCGACATCTGCTACGAGATCTTTGGCAACGACAATGCCGAGCCGCTGCTGCTGATCATGGGTCTCGGGGCGCAGATGATCCACTGGGACGATGCGTTCTGCGAGCAGCTTGCCGCGCGCGGCTTCCGCGTGATCCGCTTCGACAATCGCGACATCGGAAAGTCGAGCCATCTGACGGGCGGCAAGCGGTTGACGCCGCTCGAGCTGCTGAAGCTGCGCTTCCTCAGAATTCCCGTCGCCGCAACCTACAAACTCATCGACATGGCCAAGGACACAGTCGGGCTGATGGACGCGCTCGGCATCAAGTCGGCGCATCTGGTCGGGGCGTCCATGGGCGGCATGATCGCGCAGGAGGTGACGCTGTCGTTTCCCGAGCGCGTGCGCTCGCTGACATCGATCATGTCGACGACAGGCAATCCGCGCGTGCCGCCGCCGACGCGCGAGGCCGCCGCAATGCTGATGGCGCCGCCGCCACGCAGCAAGGAGGAGTTCATCGTCCGCTACGGCCAGACCTGGAAGATCTTGCGCGCCGGGTCCTTTCCCGAAGAAGAAGCGCTCGACCCCAGCCGTGCCGAACGGGTGTTCGCGCGCGGGCTCAATCCGGCCGGCGTCGGCCGCCAGCTCCGCGCCGTACTTGCATCGGGCAACCGCAAGGACCGGCTGCATGGCGTCAAGACGCCGACGCTGGTGATCCATGGAACCGTCGATCCCCTGGTCCGTCTCGAGGGTGGCAAGGACACAGCGGAGTCAATTCCTGGCGCCAAGCTCCTGATGATCGAAGGCATGGGCCACGCGCTGCCGATGCTGTTCTGGCCAGAGATCATCGGCGCCATCGACAAGCACGCGCATGGCGCTGCGGCGCAGGCCGCCTAGCTCTTCCGCGCGATCCAGATCACGTGGCGCGCGCCGCCGCCCCTTCCGGTGGCGCGGACGTTGACCTCTTTGACGTCGAAACCGGCGCGGCCAAGACGCTTCGTGAACGCGGGATCGGGTCCCGACGACCACACAGCGAGCACACCGCCCGGCCGCAGCGCCGTCTTCGCCGCCTGCAGCCCGCTCGTATTGTAAAGGGCGTCATTGCTCTTTCGGGTCAGCCCTTCCGGCCCGTTGTCGACGTCGAGGAGAATAGCATCGAAGGTTGCCCGCTGCGCCCGGATGATTTCGGCGACATCGGTCTCCCGGATGCTCACCCTGACATCATCAAGGCTGTTGCCGAAGACCTCAGCCATCGGTCCACGCGCCCAAGTGACCACCGCGGGCACCAGCTCGGAGACCATGATCTTCGCCTTGCTTCCGAGCACGGCCAACGCCGCACGCAGCGTAAAGCCCATGCCGAGGCCGCCGATCAGGACGACGGGTTTTGCGACCGTCTCGATCTGCTTCGCCGCAAGCGTTGCGAGCGCGGCTTCGGAGCCCGACAGACGGTTGTTCATCAGCTCGTTGGTGCCGAGCTTGATGGAAAACTCCTTGCCCCGCCGCATCAGGCGGAGCTCTTCGTCGGAGCCGGGGATTTTGGCGGTGTCAAGTTTTTCCCAGGGAATCATGGGAGTGCTTTAGCACGATCCGATTCCGTAGGGTGGGTTGGCCGAAGGCGTAACCCACCATCTTCGTTCCGCATTCGCTGAAGTATGGTGGGTTACGCTTTGCTAACCCCCCATACGATCTGCGCTACCCACCCGCCCAGACATCGAGCACGTATCGGTTCTTCGTCCCCATCTCCTCGATCCACCGCGCACTGGCGGCCGCATCGCTGCCGCTCTTCTCGCTGTGGATCGCGACCAGCGCCGCCTTCACGTCGGGCTCCATCTTGCCGCCGTCGCCGCAGACATAGATGATCGCGCCCTGCTCGATCAGCGGCCAGACCTTGTCCTTCTGCGCGGCGAGGACATGCTGCACATAGGTTTTCGGTCCGTCCGCGCGCGAGAACGCCGTGAACAGCTCGGTGATGCCGCTTGCCGCCAGCGCCTTCAGCTCCTCCGCGTAGAGAAAATCCTGATCGGGATGGCGGCAGCCGAAGAACAGCATGGATGGCCCGAGCGCCGCGCCCTTGGCCTTGCGCGCGGCGCGTTCCTGGAGGAAGCCGCGGAACGGCGCGAGGCCAGTGCCGGGCCCGATCATGATGATCGGCACCGAGGGATCGTCCGGGAGCCGGAAGCCGGCCTTGGTCTCGCGCACGGTGGCGTAGATCGCATCACCGGTGCGCCGGTTGGCGAGATAGTTCGAGCAGATGCCCTTGTAGGTGCCGCGTCCGGACGCAGCCGGCCCCTCGACCACGCCGACCGTGATGCTGCAATGAGCCGGGTCGACCGACGGCGAAGACGAGATCGAGTAATAGCGTGGCGCCAGCAGCGAGAGCATTTCCAGATAGACATGGAACGGCAATTCGCAGGCCGGATATTCGAGCAGCAGATCGAACACCGATTTGCGCCTGGCCAGGATCTCGCTGCGATAGCGCTCGAGTGGCTCGCCCTCCTCGCCGACGAAGGCCAACAGCTTCGGCTTGGTGACGGGGCAGCGGGTGTGCTCGGCCATGATCTGGATCTGCTTGCGTGTCGCGACCTGCTGCAGCTCGACGAACTCGCTGAGCAGGCGGCCGACCGACACGGCGTCCCCGACTGGCAATTGCGCGCGGCGCCCTTCGGCGACCTGAAGCCTGATCTGGTCGGCCGGCAGGAAACCAAAGCGGCGAGCCACCGAATCCACCAGCGTCGGATCGTTGCGCGGGACGACGCTGAGGTGATCGCCGACGCGGTAGCTGACGTTGGACGGCAGCTGCACCTCGATATGACGCGTCGAGCGTTCCGACGGATTTTGGCCGTTCTTGTTCTGAAGCTCGCCGTTGACCAGCACCTTCATCGCCACCGCGCCGCCCTGGGCCACGATGGTGTTGACGGCGGTCACTGCCACCGGCTCGATCGCGTAGAGCGGATCGTCCTCCGCGGTGCGGGTGAAATTCCAGTCGATGCCGAATTCCTTGGTCGCGACCTGGGCGGCAGCCGGGAACCATTTCTGGAACTGGCCGTCGAGATCGCTACGCGCATCGCCCTCGCCGCGCGGATAGACCGCGCGCGCACCGTGCGCCGACAATTGTTCGTCGATCAAGCGCGGCACCGATTGATAGGTCGCAGCCCAGTCGCTATTGCCGCAGCCGAACACGGCATAGCGGACATTGGCAAAGGCATCCTTCGGCAGATCGCCGCCGAGCCATTTCACGAACTGCGTCGCATTGTCAGGCGGTGCACCGTTATAGGAGGCGCAGATGATCAGCACGCCGCCCTCCTGCGGCAGCTTGCCGACGTAATCGTCGAGCGGGCCGAGATGCACCGCAAAGCCGTTGATCTCGGCAAGATCGGCCATGCGTGTCGCCAGCTCCTCGGCGGTGCCGAGATTGGAGCCGTAAAGCACTAGCATCGGCGTGTTGTGGCCCGGCCGGGCCGTCGGCTGGCGCGGCGCCTTCGGCGCCGAGGACG
>NZ_JALBGZ010000248.1:0-8282 GCF_023006515.1 Bradyrhizobium sp. PRIMUS42 | reverse complement strand
CGCCTCCGGACACCCCGCCACCACCTGTGACGGGATAGGATTGCGGCGCGGACACTGCCGGCGGCGGCAAGGGCTGCGACTGATAATAACCGGGCTGCGTCTGCGGCCGCGAATATTGCGGCAGCTCGCGCTGCGGCGGCGGTGCCTGCTGCACCGAACCGGTCTGCTCTGAGGCAAAGGGATTGGAGAAGTTCGACTGGGACAGCCGCGACGACATGTCGGCGCTGCACCCTGCGAAGCTGAAGGAGATCAGCGCCAGCACCGCGACCTGCGGTACGCGGCGCGAGTAAAGCAACTCGGCGACAGCGGACATGGTTACTCACTCGTACGCAACAGAACTGGTCTTTTAAGTAAACACGCGCCGAGTAAATAACGGCTTAACCCTCCCAATAAGATGTTGGCGGCACAGCCAATCCGGAAATCTACAGCTCCCGCGCCACTCCGGGCAGTGCCGGCACGAAGCGGACCTCGACGAGTTCCTTGCGCTCGATCCCGGATTCACCGCGGGTCAGGCGGATCAACGTCTGCACGCCCTGATGCGGGCCGACCGGCGCGATCAGGATGCCGCCAACCTCCAGCCTCTCGACCAAATTCTCCGGTATCTGCTCCATCGCGGCGGTGACGATGATTCGATTGAACGGGCCGATATTGGGCGGCAGATTGAGCCCGTCGCCAAGCATCACCTCGACATTGTGACAGTCCAGTTTTTCAAGCCGAGCGCGTGCAGCGTCTGCAAGCTTGCGATAGCGTTCGACCGTCAGGACCTGGCCGGCGAGCCGCGACAGCACGGCCGCCTGATAGCCGGAACCGGCCCCGATCTCGAGCACGCGGTGCTGTTTCCGGAGCTGGAGCTGCTCGGTCATATAGGCCACGACGAAGGGCTGGCTGATGGTCTGCCCGCAGGCGATCGGCAGCGCGCTGTCGCGATAGGCGCCGTCGCGATCGGCCTCGTCGACGAAGAGTTCGCGCGGCACCTCCTCCATGGTTCGCAGCACCGCCTGATCGCTGATGCCCCGACGCCTCAGCGTGAGCTGAAACATCATCTTTTCCGGCGGGTGCTGATTGGAGGTCATTTCCTGATTACGCTGTCTTGCCGGGGCCCGTGGGCGCTGAGCCCGGACGCCAGAATCGTGTTCCTGCTCGGGAACTCATGATACTCTTCGGGTAATGCATTTGACCACAAATTGGCTTGCCACGGACGAGCCGCGATGACCATTTTCAGGCATCCGTTGGTCGAAACGCGCATTGCGTCAATTCGTGTTATCTGCGAACGTTTTTGATAATGGGCAAGGACTCAACCATGACCGCGACAGGGCTTTCCGGCCGCTCTGTATTCCTCGTCGAGGACGAGGTGATGATCAGGATGATGGTCGCGGACATGCTCGAAGAGCTCGGTTACAAGGTCGCGGCTGAGGCCGGCGACATCACCGAGGCTATGCGGCTGGCCCAGGCGACCGAGTTCGACATTGCCATCCTCGACGTCAACGTCAACGGCAAGGTCATCTCGCCGGTCGCCGACGTGATCAAGGCCAAGGGCTGCCCGTTCATCTTTGCCACCGGCTACGGCTCCTCCGGCCTGCCCGAGCAGTACCGCGACCGGCCGGCGCTGCAGAAACCGTTCCAGCTCGACGCGCTCGGCAAGACCATCGAAGCCGCCCTTCGCGGCGGCTAGCTGAAATTCCGTAGCCCGGATGGAGCGCAGCGCAATCCCGGAATCGTGCCACAAGCAAAGCCGGCCCCGGATTTCGCTGCGCTCCGTCCGGGCTACGGCCTAGCCGCTACTTCAGCGTTGCGCTGAGCTCTTCCGAAAACGCTTCGTTGGTGCGGTCGAGCCTGAGCGGCGTGACCGAGACATAGCGCTCGCGAAGCGCCGCGAGATCGGTGCCGTCGGCCGGCGTATCCATCATCGCCGTGCGCTCGAAGCCGATCCAGTAGTAGGGATTGCCCCGTCCGTCCTTGCGCTCGTCGATCCGCAAGAAGCCGAGATTGCGCTTGCCCTGGCGCGTGACGCGGATGCCCAGCACATCCTCCGGCGCGCAGGACGGGAAGTTGACGTTGATGACGGTGTCCTTCGGGATGCCCGCGGCGATCACCTTGCGCAGGATGTCGGGCCCGAACCTGCGCGCGGTGTCCCAGGGCATGCGCTCGCGGGTCTCGACGCTGAACTCCTGCGACAGCGCGAACGACGGCAACCCCAGAATGGTGCCCTCCAAGGCGCCGGCGATGGTGCCGGAATAAACCACGTCCTCGGCGACGTTGCGGCCCTTGTTGACCCCGGACAGCACGATGTCGGGCAGTTTGGCACCCAGGATATGGCGCGCGCCCATGATGACGCAGTCGGTCGGCGTGCCGCGCACGGCAAAGTGCCGGGGCCCGACTTCGCGCAGACGCAACGGATCGTTCAACGACAGCGAATGCGACACGCCGGACTGGTCGAGCTCGGGTGCAACCACCCAGACATCGTCGGACAGGGCGCGCGCGATCTCCTCCACGACCTTGAGGCCGGGGGCGTGGATGCCGTCGTCATTGGTGCAGAGAATGCGCATGCGAAGGGTCGATTCCAAAATGGGGGGTCTGAGCCGTCTTATCCGGCTCTGGCCGATCAGGCAAACCGGCCGCTCGGGGCCCAGGTGGCAGGTTCCGGCTGAATCCTGTTACCGGCGGATGCGCCATTGCGGCAGAAAACGCGCCAGCCTGCCCTCCGCGCGCAGCTTCATCACCGGCAACACGGGGTTCACGACGGGCGCCTCGATCACGCCGAGCGCTTCCAATTGCGCAACGAACGGGTCCGACTCCGGCGCCTGCGGAAAGCGCTCGCGCGCCACCGTCAGCGCCTTGTCGAAGTCTGCTGCATTCACACCGGGCTTGGCGCGCCGGCTCTGCACGAGATCGTCGTCCCAGAGCCGCGCGATCTCGATGTCGAGCACACCGCGTAGGCGCTGGTCCACGGCCTGGATGCCGGCAGCCGTGACCGCCCATTGTCTGCCGACCCAGAAGATGTCGCGGTGCAAGGCCATGAACGGTAGGGTTCTCGTCGACGGGCCGGCAGGATAGCCGGCCGCCCGATCTTCGCAACCGATCGTTTCCAGCATTTCAGACGGGCGACGCGATTCTTGTCTTGACGCGTTTTCTTGACGCGAACCGGTATCCACTTCGCTCGAAAACGCTTTAGTCGCGCCCGATCACCTTTACGCCGCCCATATAGGGCTGAAGCACGTCGGGGACCGCGATCGAGCCGTCCTCCTGCTGATAGGTCTCCATCACGGCGATCAGCGCACGGCCGAGCGCGGTGCCGGAGCCGTTCAGCGTGTGCACGAAACGCGGCTTGCCGTCGGGACCGCGCGAGCGCGCGTCCATACGACGGGCCTGAAAGTCGCCGCAGACCGAGCAGCTCGAGATCTCGCGGAATGCCCCGCCCTCGCCCTGGCCCGGCATCCAAACCTCGATGTCATAGGTCTTTTGCGACGAAAAACCCATATCTCCGGTGCAGAGCGTCATCACGCGGTAATGCAGGTCAAGCCGGCGCAGCACTTCCTCGGCGCAGGCGAGCATCCGCTCGTGCTCGTCCTTGCTGGTCTCGGGCGTCGTGATCGAAACCAGCTCGACCTTGGTGAACTGGTGCTGGCGGATCATGCCGCGCGTATCGCGTCCCGCGGCGCCTGCCTCCGCACGAAAACACGGCGTCAATGCCGTCAACCGCATCGGCAATTGCTTCTCGTCGAGGATGGATTCGCGCGCAAGATTGGTGAGCGACACTTCCGCGGTGGGGATGAGGCCGAGGCGCTCCGTCCTCAGTCGCTCCTGGTCGGGCGCAGCGAGAAGCTCGCCCTTGATTGCCCAGAACTGGTCGTCCTCGAATTTCGGCAACTGGCCCGTGCCGAACATGATCTCGTTGCGCACCAGCAGCGGCGGATTGATCTCGGTATAGCCGTGCTCGTCGACGTGCAGATTCAGCATGAACTGGCCGAGCGCGCGTTCGAGCCGAGCCAGTCCTTTCTTGAGCACGACGAAGCGTGCGCCGGAGAGTTTTGCCGCCGCCTCGAAATCCATGTCACCGAGCGCGGTGCCGAGATCGTCATGCAGCTTCGGCGCGAAGCCGTAGTTGCGCTTGTTGCCGAACACGTGGTGCTGCACGTTGCCGTGCTCGTCGACACCGTCGGGTACTTCGTCGAACGGAATGTTCGGGATCGCGGACAGCTCTTTCGTCAGCTCCTCGTCGGCGGTCTTCGCGGCGGCCTCGAGCTGCGGCATCGTGGTCTTGAGCTCGGCGACCTCCGCCATCAGCTTGGCCGCGCGGGCCTCGTCCTTGGCCTTCTTGGCGTCGCCGATCTCCTTGGAGGCGGCATTGCGCCGCGCCTGCGCCTGCTCGGAGGCCAGGATCGCCGCCCGCCGCTTCTCGTCGATCGCGAGCAGCGAGGCCGACAACGGCTTCAGACCCCGCCGTGCGAGACCGGCGTCGAAGGCTTGCGGATTATCGCGGATCGATTTGATGTCGTGCATGGCTGTGGTCCTGGGGCTTGTTGCAAACCTGCAAATCGTGGATTTGCATTCATGCAAACATGCAAATAGCCGCTCCCCCCTAGCACAGCTGTCATCGCCCGCGAAAGCGGCCGATCCGGTATTCCAGAGACGCTAGTGATTCCCCGAGGGGCCGCGGCGTACTGGATTCCCCGCTCCAGTGCGCAATTGCGCACGAGGCGGGGACCCCGAGGGTATCGCCCCTACTCCGCCGGATTGGCCGGCGTCGAGACGTCGGTGCTGGTGGTCGCCTGCGCGGTTGCCGCCGCCTTCTTCTCCACGATCCCGACCGCGATGATCGAGCCCTCGTAGAGCGCCATCAGCGGGATCGCGAGCGAGCACTGGCTCAGCACGTCGGGCGGGGTCAGCACGGCCGCGATGACGAAGGCCATGACGATGAAATAGCGACGCTTCTCGCGCAGCATCTTCGAGGTCACGATACCGATGCGGCCGAGCAGAGTCAGGATCACCGGAAGCTGGAAGGCGATGCCGAAGGCGAAGATCAGCGACATCATCAGCGACAGATATTCGCCGACCTTGGGCAACAGCTGGATCTGAGCGGTCTCGTCGCTGCCGGCCTGCTGCATGCCGAGCGAGAAGCGGACCAGCATCGGCAGCACGACGAAATAGACCAGCGCCGCGCCGAGCACGAAGAAGAACGGGGTCGCGACCAGATATGGCAGGAAGGCCTGCTTCTCGTGCTTGTACAGCCCCGGCGCGACGAATTTGTAGATCTGCGTCGCCACGATCGGGAACGAGATGAAGCCGGCGCCGAACAGCGCGAGCTTGAGCTGGGTGATGAAATATTCCAGCAGCGCCGTGTAGATGAACTTGGAATTCTCCGGACCCGCGATCCACACGAACGGCCAGACCAGCACGTTGTAGATCTGCTTGGCGAAGAAGAAGCAGAAGATGAAAGCAATGCCGAATCCGAGCAGCGCCTTGATCAGCCGCGAACGCAGCTCGATCAGATGGTCCATCAGCGGGGCTTTGCTGGCCTCGATATCGGCGTCGCTCATGACGCTTTGGCGTCCTTGATCGCTTCGGATGGCGCGGTGTCCTGCGCAACCTGCGCCTGCTCGACCTCGCGGGTGATCGCGAGCGGCTCGTTCGCGGCCGCATGTGCCTCGGCTTCCATGAAGGTCGCGGGCGTCGGGGCCTCCGGCGTTGTGGGCGTCGCCGGCGCTTCACTTGAAGTCGCTGGCGCTTCAATTGAAGTCGCCGGAGGTTCAACGGCAGTCGTCGTGGAGGTCTCGGCGGGCTTGTCGAGCGCATCGACGCGGAGCGCGTCGCTGACGTCCTTCTGAAGCGAGGTCAGCGGATTGAATCCCGTGGCGGCTTCCTTGACCTCGTCGAAGCTCTTCTTGAGGTCGGCCATTTCGGCCTCGCGCATCGCTTCCTGGAACTGGCCCTGGAATTCGGCGGCCATCTTCCGCGCTTTGCCCAACCACTGTCCGACCATGCGCAGCACGCCCGGCAGCTCTTTCGGGCCGATGGCGATCAGGGCCACGACCCCGATGAGGACCAGTTCACTCCACCCGATGTCGAACATGAGGTCTTCCGTTCACGACAGCCGCAGCCGGCCCAACCCTTGCGCGCAGGATCGGGACGCTGGCCGCGTCTCGCGTGTTCTCTGGCTCAGACGGCCTTGCTGCCGACGTCGGACCGCGCCGCAGTCGGCGCGCCATTGTGTTCGATGGACTTGGCCGGCTCCGGCTTCTCGGCGGGCTTGTCGTCGTCCTGCATGCCCTTCTTGAATGCCTTGATGCCCTGCGCCACGTCGCCCATCAGATCCGAAATCTTGCCGCGGCCGAACAGCAGCAGGACCACTGCGATCACCAGGATCCAGTGCCAAATGCTGAGTGAACCCATCCTGCAACCCTCCAAACGCGCATGGCCGGGGACCCGGCCGATCTTGACCGGAACGTAGGCTTGGCAGGCCTCAAAAACAAGGACCAAGGCAGCGCCAATTCGCTGTCGGCACTACGTAATCTTGCTAGTGTTAACTGGTCGCAGGAGCCCGCAACAGCCGGGGTGTCACTCCTCGGTGCCCCCCTCGCCGGCGCCCTCTTTGCCACCGTCCGGCGTCTCTTCCGGGGTCTCGGGCTCGACCGCAGGCGCCAGCGCCAGATCGAGCTCGTCGCCCGGTTCCAGCGGATCCTCGTCCTCGCGGAGCTGCGGGTCGTCCGATGGCGTCGGCACGCTGAATCCGGTCGGCAGGCGCGAATCCAGCAGGCCCGTGCCTTTCAGCTCCTCGAGGCCCGGCAGATCGCCGAGCTGTTCCAGGGTGAACTGCGACAGGAAGTCCTCCGTGGTTCCGAAGGTCAGCGGACGGCCGGGCGTCTTGCGCCGGCCACGCGGCTTGATCCAACCGGTCTCCAGCAGCACGTCGAGCGTGCCCTTCGAGGTGACGACGCCGCGGATCTCCTCGATCTCGGCGCGCGTCACGGGCTGGTGATAGGCAATGATCGCGAGCACCTCGATCGCGGCGCGCGACAGGCGGCGGGTCTCGGTGCTCTCCCGCGTCATCAGCCAGGCGAGATCGCCGGCGGTGCGGAAGGTCCATTTGTTGGCGACGCGAACGAGATTCACCCCGCGCAAGGCATAGTCGGCCTGGAGCTGCTCGAGCGCGGCCTTGACGTCGACGCCGTCAGGCATGCGCTTGGCCAGCGTCGCGGTATCCAGCGGTTCACTCGAAGCAAACAGCAGCGCTTCCAGCAGCCGCAATTCCTCGGGACGTGCCTGGGATTCGTTCTCCATCGGCTCGGCCTCTTCTACCCGCACTTCAGCCAGGCTTGCCATGGCAGCTTCTCCTTCTTGCACTTAACCGACCGGCGCATCAGGCGCAGGAGCTGCGTCCGGGACCGGTTTCGGGCGCCCCTTTCGGAAATAGATGGGCGCAAACGCCTCTTTCTGGTTCAGCTCCAGCTGACCTTCTCGCACCAGTTCCAGCGCGGCCGCGAAGCTCGAGGCGAACACCGTCGCGCGCTGCGTCGGATCGGCGACATGCCGGACCAGGAAGTCGTCGAGCACGCCCCAGTCATCCTGTTCGCTGATGCTGCCGACCAGCCGCTCCAGCGTGGCGCGCGCCTCGGCGAGCGACCACACCGTGCGCTTGGCCAGATGCACGCTCGCCAGCACGCGCGACTGGCGCTGCGAGGCATAGGCGGTGAGCAAATCGTACAGCGTCGCCGTGTATTTCGGATGCTTGATCTCGGCGATCTGCTCGGGCTCGCCGCGCGGGAAAATATCGCGCAGCAATTGCTGTCTGTTCATCAGCCGATTGGCGGCTTCGCGAATGGCTTCCAGCCGGCGCAGTCGGTTGGCAAGCGCCGTCGCCATCTGCTCCGCGCTCGGGCCTTCCGCACTCGGCGGCTCCGGCAGCAGCAGGCGCGACTTCAGGAAGGCGAGCCAGGCCGCCATGACGAGGTAGTCGGCGGCAAGCTCCAGCCGGATCTTCCGCGCGGCTTCGATGAAGTGGAGGTACTGGTCGGCCAGCGCCAGGATCGAGATCTTGGCGAGATCGACTTTCTGCTGCCGCGCCAGCGCGAGCAGCAGGTCGAGCGGCCCCTCATAGCCCTCGACGTCCACCACCAACGCCGGCTCACCCTCGGCAAGCTCTGCGGGCCGCCCGGTTTCGAAGGATAGAATTTCTGCGGTCATGCGGTTGCCGTGTTTGCCCGTGCGATCAATGCATCCAGCTCAGTGCGTGCGGCGACGCGGTCGAGCGGCTGCGGCGCGTAGGTGTATTCGAGATAGCCGAT
>NZ_JALBGZ010000247.1:0-8344 GCF_023006515.1 Bradyrhizobium sp. PRIMUS42 | reverse complement strand
AGCCTGCCGGCACCGGCGGGGCCCGACATCGTGCGCGGCACGGCCCGCTACACCTTCGACACCGCCATCGACGGCCTGCTGCACATCAAGCTGGTGCGGTCGCCTCACGCCCACGCCAGGATCGTCGCGATCGACAAATCGGACGCCCTTCGCGTTCCCGGCGTGCACGCGGTGCTGACGCATGAGGACGCGCCATCGGTTCTGATCTCGACCGCGCGGCACGAAAAGGACTGGATGGACCCCGAGGACACTCGCGTCCTCGACGACGTCGTCCGCTTCATCGGACAGCGGGTTGCCGCAATCGTCGCCGAGAGCGAAGCCGCCGCGGAGGAGGCATGCCGCCGGCTTAAGGTGGACTACGAGATTTTGCCTGCGCTGATCGATCCGGAACAGGCGATGGCGCCGGGCGCAACCGTCATTCATCCTGACCGTACCACCGCGAACCGCATCGCCGATCCCCAGCGCAATCTCGCGGCGGAGACCCATGGCGAGATCGGCGACGTCGCGGCGGCGCTCGCCACGTCCGCCGTCACTTACGAAGCCACCTTCCACAGCCATCGCGTGCAGCATGCGGCGCTGGAGACTCATGGCGGGCTCGCCTGGCTCGATCCTTCGGGCGTGCTCAACGTCCGCACCTCGACCCAGGTCCCGTTCCTGACCCGGCGCGCGCTGTCGGACATCTTTGAGCTCCCCATGGACAAGGTCCGCGTGTTCTGCGAGCGTGTCGGCGGCGGCTTTGGCGGCAAGCAGGAGATGTTTGTCGAGGACATCCTGGCCCTCGCTGCGCTGAGGACCGGCCGGCCCGTGAAGCTGGAGTTCACCCGCGAGGAGCAGTTCATTGCGACCTCGACGCGGCATCCGATGCGGGTCCATATCAAGGCCGGTGCCGACGCCGACGGCAAGCTCACCGCGCTCAAGCTCGACGTGCTCTCCAATACCGGCGCTTACGGCAATCATGCCGGACCCGTGATGTTTCACTCGCTGTCCGAGTCGATCGCCGTCTACAATTGTCCGAACAAGCGGGTCGATGGCTTTGCGGTTTATACCAACACGGTGCCGGCGGGCGCGTTTCGCGGCTACGGCCTGCCCCAAACCCAGATCGCGATCGAAGCCGCCATCGACGAGTTGGCGAGGCAGCTCGGCATCAGCCCCTACGAGATGCGCCGGCGCAACATCGTGAGGGACGGCGACCCCATGCTGTCGCCGCCGCCATCCGAATTTCACGACGTCGTCTATGGGTCCTACGGCCTCGACCAATGCCTCGACCTCGTCGAGCGCGCCATGCAGCCCGATGGCCCGCAGCCGGAGCTTTCGCCGGAATGGCTGATCGGCGAGGGCATCGCCCTCACCATGATCGACTCCGCGCCGCCGGCCGGGCACATCGCCGACGCCATGATCGCGCTCAGCGAGGACGGCAGTTTCGACCTCACCGTCGGCACCGCAGAGTTCGGCAACGGCACCAGCACGGTGCATCGGCAGATCGCGGCAACCACGCTGGCGACAACGGTCGACAGGATCCGCCTGCGCCAGTCCGACACGGCCCACGGCGGCCACGACACCGGCGCCTATGGCAGTGCGGGCACTTTCGTTGCGGGCAAGGCGACCCATGCGGCTTCCATGCAGCTTGCGACCGAGCTGAAGGCGGCGGCCGCCGGTGCGTGGCTGTGCGACGTTCAGGCCTGTGTGCTCGAGGACAATGCGGTCGTCAGCGGCGTCCGGCGCATGCCTTTTACGGAGCTGGTCAAGCTGGCGCGCGAACGCGGGCAGCCATTCGCGAGCAGCGGCAATTCCGAGGGCACGCCGCGTTCGGTCGGCTTCAACGTCCAGGGGTTTCGCGTCGCGGTGAACAAGGGCACCGGCGAGCTCAGGATTCTCAGGAGCGTGCAGGCGGCGGACGCGGGAATCGTGGCCAATCCCATGCAGTGCCGTGGTCAGGTCGAAGGCGGCGTCGCGCAGGCGCTCGGCGCCGCGCTCTACGAGGAGATGGTGATCGACGCCAACGGCCGCGTCGCCAACCCGAAATTCCGCGACTACCACCTGCCCTCTTTCGCCGATGTGCCGCGCACGGAGGTGTTCTTCGCCGACACGTCCGACACGATCGGGCCGCTCGGCGCCAAATCGATGAGCGAGAGCCCCTATAATCCGGTCGCCGCCGCGCTCGGCAACGCAATCGCCAACGCCACCGGCATCCGCTTCACCGCACCCCCGTTCAAGCCGGACCGGCTGTTTCCGGCATTGCTCGACAAGTTCGGCAGCTAGCTGCCGCGATAGGTCGAATAGCTCCACGGCGTGACCAGCAACGGAACGTGATAGTGGGCTTCCGGCTCGCTGATCGCAAAGCGCAGCGGGATTTCATCGAGGAACGGCGGGTCGGACAGCGGCACATTGCGTTCGGCGTAATATTTGGCAACGCTGAATCTGAGCTCGTAGCGGCCGATCGGCAGCGGGCGGCCGCCGATCAACGGCTGGTCGGTGCGACCGTCGGCATTGGTCACCGCGCGTGCGATGACGCGGTTCTCGCCGAGACTCACCAGCTCCACCAGCTCAATCGGGATGCCCGCCGCGGGCTTGCCAATGTGATTGTCCAGCACATGCGTCGACAACCGGCCATGCACCTTCAACTTGTCGTCGGCAATGACGAGCTGATCCAGCCGCAGCGCGGAGATGCGGCCGATTTCCTCGATCGCACGCCGCGTCTCGGTCTTGGCGATATTGCGCAACCGGATCTCGAAATCGCGCAGCACAGAATCCTTGGTGTGACGGCGCACGCAGACGATATAGGGGAAGCCGAACTTGTCGCGGTAGGCGTTGTTGACGCGCTCGAAAGCCGCGTACTCGGCTTCCGAGAGCCGGTCGAGCCCGGCGCTGTTCTGCTCGTCGGTCGATTCCGCCGTCAGCCCTGCGGCGCGCTGTGTCTTGTTGGCGAGATCGGGATGCGCCCGGATCAGCGCGAGCTGTGCGTCCGGCTCGGCGCTCTGGATCGCCGCCATCAGCGCTGTGTGCAATTGGTTGATACCGCTAAACGGTCGCTTGCCGGCAAGCTGCTCGGCGATCCACGGCGAATATTCGACGACGTTGGCGAGCGCCGCAACGAAATCGGCGTTGCTTGCTGCGTTGAGATCGGCCAGCGAGATCTGCGACATCGTCCTCAACCGATCTCGAAGGCATTGGTCGCGAGGTGCGCATGCTTGTCGTGCCAGTGCTGCGCGATCTGCAATCGCGTCGGCACCCAGACGCGCTCGTGCTTGCCGATGTAATCCAGGAAGCGGATCAACCCGGCAGCGCGGCCGGGCCGGCCGGCGAGGCGGCAGTGCAGGCCCACAGACATCATCTTCGGCGCGCTCTCGCCTTCGGCATAGAGCACGTCGAAGGCATCCTTCAGATAGGTGAAGAACTGCTCGCCTTCGGCAAAGCCCTGCGGATTGATGAAGCGCATGTCATTGGCGTCTAGCGTATAGGGAATGATGAGCTGCTTGCCGCTCGCACCCTTGATCCAATAGGGCAGATCGTCGGCATAGGAGTCGCAGAGATAGAGGAAGCCGCCTTCCTCCATCAGCAGACGGTTGGTATTGATCGAGGAGCGCCCGGTGTACCAGCCGAGGGGGCGCGAACCGGTGGCTTCGGTATGGACGCGGATCGCTTCCGCGATCTCGGCGCGCTCCTGCGCCTCGGTCATGTCCTTGTGCTCGATCCATTTCAGGCTATGGCTGGCGATATCCCAGCCCGCCTCCTTCATGGCAGCTACGATCTCCGGGTTGCGCTTGAGCGCGGTGGCGACGCCGAACACGGTGGCCGGCCAGTTGCGCGCGGTGAACATCCGCCACAGCCGCCAGAAGCCGGCGCGCGAGCCATATTCGAACATCGATTCGATGTTGGCATGACGCTGGCCCGGCCAGGGCTGCGCGCCGAGCACGTCGGACAGAAACGCTTCCGAGGCGCGGTCGCCGTGCAGGATGTTGTTCTCGCCGCCTTCCTCGAAATTGACGACGAACTGCACCGCGACCCGCGCGTTGCCGGGCCACTCTGGATGCGGCGGGTTGCGGCCGTAACCGCGGAGATCGCGCGGGTAGCTTATGTCGGCCACTTAGACTTCCTCGAAGCGGATCGGCAGGGCGCCCTTCCACAGCACGCTCTTGCCCAGCGTCGCAAGATTCTCCAGGCCCGAGGTCAGCGTGATGAAGTGGTTGCCGGCGAGCTGGCCCATCTTGCTCGCGAAGTGGACGCTGCCATAGGCCAGCAGGATCTCGGTCTCGCTGATGCCGCCGGGATAGAGGATGATCTGACCGGGCGCGGGGTAGCTCGTGTGGTTCTCGTAGCCGACGCCGAAGTCGAGATCGCCGAGCGGCATCCACACGCCCTCGCCGCTCCAACGCACATGGATGATGTGGCTTTCGAACGGCAGCACCTTGCGGAAGGCGGCGACGGTCTTGGGTGCCAGTTGCTCCTCGAAGCGGGCATCGAAGCTGAAATCGCCCGCACGGATAGCGAGTTTGCCCATCTCATCTCTCTGAATCGGGGCCGGTGGCCCACGGAACACTTTCAAGCAAAGAGCACTCCCGACAGCTTCGCGCAAGTGCCGCGGCCGCATCACCTGCGGTCGTAGGACCAGCCGAAAATGCCGCTCCGCCGCGTCTCCGGTTCCGGCTCGGCGGCGGGCAGCGGCGCCTCCTTCAGTTCCGCTTGCGGGGGCGGCGCCGGCAGGGTCTCGCATGTCATGGCGTAGACCAGCTTGCCATCCGCGGTACGCCCGATCGGGGCACAGGGATCGGGATGCGCCGCATTGGTCTTCGGCGTTTTGGCTTGCGCGGCCGCCGGGGAAGCCAGCAGCAGCAGGACTAGCAGATATCTCGACATCGTTGTCGCCTCACGCAGCATTAGCCCATTGAACCGGATTGCCGGGGGCAAGTCCATCGGCGCCAACGGGCGCGATTGCCGAATAATTGGCCGGATGCGCCAACCCAGAGAGCGCATGGTACAATGCGGCGAGATGGGCCCCGGCTCTGCAGCGCACTGACGTGTCCGCCGAAGCCTTTGGCGAAGGCGGAAACAATTCGGAGTCTCTCCGCGGAGGGATTCTGGATTGATTTCGCTGCGCTCGCAATGACGGAGTATGAGGCGGCATCGCAATACTCCAGTCCACATCCCGGCCGCGATGCCGTAGGGTGGGCAAAGGCGCATAGCGCCGTGCCCACGACCTTTCAGATGCGGCGATAGATGCGTGGGCACGCTGCGCTTTGCCCACCCTACGAGATCGGGTTTGTGGCAGGCAGATCGAATCGCAGACACGCCTTCGCAGCCTCGCGACTTAATTCGCCCGAGCTTTGCTTCATCTCGCCACCCTCAAATCCAAGAGGGCGCAGGGAAGGCCGGGTGCCAGCTCGCACCCGCGGTCTGCTGCGCGAAATGTAGCGCAAGAAGACCGCACAGCAGCATACAGGTGGCGCCGAACACTCGGCCTTCCCTGCGCGATGGTCGGACGGCTTATGCCGTGATCTCCCGGGAGCCGAACTTTCCTTTGGCCTCCCTCGCCCCGCGAATTGGATGATGCAGTCTGCCCGGTTGGGCTCGCTCGCATCTCCGCAAGAGCTTGACCGTGGCAACGACGGCCAGGACCACACGGTTTTGCCGTACGCACGGCCCGCCATTTCGCCGCAGTATTCCCAGCCCTGTCGACGGAGCCGGAAACTTACAGGCGAGACGAACCTAACAGCGCCGCTCGTCTGCACGAAGCCGCGGGCTCACAGGGACTACCCGCCCTGCCCGCACCTCTCGTGCCGACGCTGCCGCGTCCACCGCAGGCCCGGCTCGCGATGCGTGACGACACAAGATCGCCCCTCTTGGATGAGCCGGGATGAGCGACACATACGACAAAACCGAATTTCGGTAAAGTGGAATATTTTTGCGGAAGTGCATTGACAGAGGGCGACACAGGCGCGGTCGCGTAGCCCGGATGAGCGCAGCGATATCCGGGACAGTGCAAGATACCGCGCGAGCGGCCCCGGATTGCGCGGAGCCTGTCATCGGGCGGCGCTTCGCGCCGACCCGTTGGCTCCATCCGGCTACAACAATACCGACGCAGCAAAAAGGGCGGCACAAAGCACCGCCCTCTTTCGTGCAACCCAATCCGGGCAGCGTCGAAATGATCGCTCAATACGGCCCGTAGCGGTAGCCCGGATCGTAATAGAACGGACTGCCGCCGCCGTAGCCCGGACCACCATAATAGCCCTGACCGCCGTAGTAAGGACGCGAGCCGTAATAATAGTGGTTCTCGTAATAGTCGCGGCGCCGGCTCTCGGCGATCGCACCGCCGATCACGCCCGCCGCAAGGCCCATGAAGGCCAGACCGGCGGCATTCGGCCCGCGCCGATAGTAGCGACGGCGGGCTGCGCTGAAATCGGTGACGTCGGAGGAGCCCTGCCCGGCCGTGACAGGCTTTGCGGATATCGGCTCAGCCGGTCCCGGGGACGCCGCAGCCGAGGGCGATATGGAGCTTGCGACCAATGCGAGGCTTGTGAACGCGGCCAGCACCATGTTGCGGCCGGCTGCAGAAATCACGGGTCCAACAGTCATTTTGACCTTCCTATGCTCTTGCCTAAGTTCTTGCCTAATTCTTGCCCAACGAAGAGATATGCAAACCCTGTTTAATGCGCAAACCATTGAGATGGTTTCACGTTCGCGGCAATCCGCCACGCTTTGAACGATTGTAAACGAACGACCAAATCGCAGCTTGAACCACCGAACCTGAGCGGATAATGAACAGGCGCGCCGTTTTTCGGTCGCCGTAAGCGTTTTACGTGAACCAACGCATCAACCGACGCCGTCGGGATCGATGCCATTTGAGGGTTCACCGTGATCGACGCGTCCTTTTCCCCGAGAGAAATCAGATGATTGCGGTTCGCAAACTGCCGGCGCGTTATGCGCCGATCGTGATGCCATTCGTGCTGTCCATCCTCATGACGGCCGTGGTGTCGGTCATTTCGACGCTTCGGAGCCTCGGCGCAACGCCGGCGTTCCTCGCGACGTGGCCCGGCGCCTGGGCCCTGTCCTGGCTGGTCGCCTTTCCAACGCTGCTCGTGGTGCTGCCGGTGGTCCGGCGCATCGTGACGCTGCTCGTCGCGGCCCCATCTCAACCAGGCCGATAACCGGCGCGGACGGCGGCGGATTGAACCCGCCGTCCCGCCTCCAACTGATTTTACGACAGCGCGCCGAGCACGCCGCGCGTCGCCTTGTCGATCTCCTCGACATAGCGGCGGCGGACGAAGCTCTCGGTGAGGAATCCGACCACCTTGCGGCTGTCGGTGGAATCGACCACCGCCAGCATCTCGGCCTCGGCCTCGTCGAACACCGCCATCGCCGACTTCACGTTCATTTCCGGGATCAGCACGATGTCGATCAGGCCGGCAAGCTCGATCACCTGGATGTCGTCGGCGATGGTGTCGAGGTCGCTGGAGAACAAATCGGGCAGCAGGACGAGGCCGACATATTCGTCGGCATTGTTGACGATGACGATTCCCGGCCGCGAGCCCAGCGCGAACTCGCGGCGCACCGCGGCAATCGTCGTGGTCGAGGGCACCTTGCCGACGTCGGAGCGCATCAGCCGCTCGACGGTGAGATTGCGCAGCCAGCCGACGTCGTTGGCGCTGCGGATGGTCTCGCCGCGCAGATGCAGGCGCCAGGTCGAGAAGGAGTGGCCGAACATGAAGCGGACGCAGATCGAGGTGACGATGCAACCGGCGAGCACCACGGCGGTGACGTCGACATTGCGGGTCATCTCGAGCACCAGGAACGACATGGTCAGCGGGCCGCCGACGATGGCGACCCCGAGCGTCGCCATGCCCGTCAGCATTGCGACCAGCGGATCGATCGCGAAGTTCGGACTGATCAAGAGCAGCACCGCGGCAAAGAACTTTCCGATCAGGCTGCCCACGAACAGCGAAGCGAAGAACAGGCCGCCGCGGAAGCCCGAGGCGAGCGAGATCAGGCAGGCGGTCACCTTCAAGGCGATGATCAGCGCGATCATGCCGATCGCCATCTCGTGAAAGAGATCAAGAACCATGGCGCCATGGCCGGCCGCCAGCACCTGCGGCGTGACAATCGCGAAACCGCCGACGATGAGGCCGCCAAACACCGGCCGCAGCCAAACCGGCAGCCATTTGAACAGCCGCTCGAACATCGGGGAGGAGCGCATCACGGCGATGCCGACGCCGCTGGTGATGAGCGCGAGCCCGATCAGCGCCAAATATTGCTCGACGCCGACGGCGCTGACCTTGGGTATCTCCAACGAATAGGGCGCGCCGCCGAGCCATTGCGCGGTCAACGCGCCGGCGAGCGAGGCAGCCAGGAT
>NZ_JALBGZ010000246.1:0-8369 GCF_023006515.1 Bradyrhizobium sp. PRIMUS42 | reverse complement strand
ATCGAACGGGCCGAACGGCAGGCCGGCAAGCCCGTCACTGCCGCGCGCGGTCAGGATCAGAGGCTCTTGGCCCGCGATCGCGACGATGGCCGCGGTCAGGCCGATCTCGATCGGCGTCAGGAGCTTGTCGCTCATGCGGTGACGATCGCAGGTGGTGGCAGAAAGACATGTCGATCAATTGCGGCAGTCTCGCCGCGGGCTCGCTGCACCTCTCCCGCTTGCGGGAGAGGTCGCGCCGAAGGCGCGGGTGAGGGTTCTCGCCTCTTGGGGAGTCCCGATGAGGCAAGACCCTCCGCTTGCGGGAGAGGGAGCGCAGCTATCTTGTGGCGCGCAGCTGTCATTCGAGCTCGATCACGAAGGGGCGGCCCTCGACCATCATCGCACCCGGGCCGATCTCGTCGAGCGCCCGCAGCATGCGACCGTTGCGTCCGAGGGCACGGTCGGCAAGACCGACGATGCGCCGGTTCGGCGAGGCGATCGGCGAGGCCGCGCGGATCTTCCTGGCGATATCGAGCTCGTCGCGGTTTGGATTGAGCGCGCAGACCGCCGCGAACGCGCTCGCGGTGGAGCGGCTGATGCCGGCATAGCAATGAACCACCAGCGGTGCGCTGCGGTCCCAGCTGCGCACGAAGTTCAGCACCTGATCGATATGCGTCTCGGACGGTGCGACGAAACCGTCCATCTCCTCGGTGATGTCGTCCATCGACACCTTGAGATGATTGGCCGGTAGCACCGATACTGGACGTGCCACCTGCTCGACATTGGCCATCACGGTCAGCACATGGCTGGCCCCGGTGAGGCGGACGGTTTCGGGAAGCGCGGCGAGGGAACAGACGTGGATCATGGCGGACCTTTTTCTTGATTATAACCGCGGCCGTAGGGTGGGCAAAGCGACATGTCCGCCGTAGCTCGAAGAGCGAAGGCGGAAGCGTGCCCACCACTTTTGTCGTAAGTGCGAGAAGATGGTGGGCACGGCGCAAGAGCGCCTATGCCACCCTACGGACCTACGCGAACACCGCGCCAAACCGCTCCAGGAACTGCTTCTCGGCCCGCGCCGCGGTCCAGGGCGTCAGATAGTCGCGCCGGACGCTGTCGGAGAGGCCGGGATCCTTGCCGAACAGGCGCTTCGCCTCGGGCTCTTCGAAGCCGGCAAGCGCGGTCGCCTCCAGATAGGCCGCGCCGCGATCGGCGGCCTTGATGGCCAGCGTGATCTCCTCCGGCAGCTCCGGCGGCAGGCCGAAGCGGACGTGGATGGCGCCGAGCAAGCGCTTCTCGACCGCCTTGTAATGGCCGTCGAGCACAGCCTTGAACGGCGAGATCATGTCGCCGATCACATATTCGGGCGCATCGTGCAGCAGCGCGGCGAGCCGCATGCGCCGATCGACACGCGGCATCTCGTGCCGCAGCACGGTTTCAACCAGCAGCGTATGCTGTGCGACCGAGAAGATATGCGCGCCTGTCGTCTGCCCGTTCCAGCGCGCGACGCGCGCGAGGCCGTGCGCGATGTCGGCGATCTCGACGTCGAGCGGCGAGGGATCGAGCAGATCGAGCCGCCGGCCCGACAGCATGCGCTGCCAGGCGCGGGATTGCGCAACGGGCGCCGTCTTCTTCGCGGTCATTTTGCCTTGAGGCGCGGCTTGCGCTGCGTCTTGCCGCAGATCGCGTGACAATGGCAGTCGACGAGGTGGTCGTTGACCATGCCGGTCGCCTCCATGAAGGCATAGACGATGGTCGGGCCGACGAATTTGAAGCCGCGCGAGGATAGCTCTTTCGAGATCTGCACCGACAATGGTGTCGAGGCCGGCACGCTCGCGGTGGTCTTGAACTGGTTGACCTTGGGTCGCCCGTCCATGAAGTCCCACAGCAGCTTCGAGAAGCCCGGCCCCTTCTCCATGATGTCGAGATAGGACTTCGCGCTCATTATCGCGCCGTCGATCTTGGCCTTGTTGCGAACGATGCCGGCATCGTTCATCAGCGCATGAACCTTCTTCTCGTTGTAACGCGCGATCTTCTCCGGCTGGAAATCGTCGAAGGCTTTGCGGAAATTGTCGCGCTTGCGCAAAATCGTGATCCAGGAGAGGCCGGCCTGGAAACCGTCGAGGATCAGTTTTTCGTACAGCGCGCGGTCGTCATATTCCGGCACACCCCATTCGGTGTCGTGATAGGCGACATAGAGCGGATCTTCGCCGGGCCAAGGGCAGCGGGATTTTCCGTCGGGATGCAGGCGGGGAGCGCGGCTCATGCGGTGGGCTGCTTGGCCGGAATGCGAACGACATCGGGTTCGGCGAGCGTCAAAGCCAGCCCCCCGGCGGTGAGGGGCTGACCGGCGTCGAGCGCGTCCGCGACTCGGTCGATGCGCACCAGCGCAATGCCCTTGCCGCCGGACGTCGAGCCGATAGTGCCGACCGGCTTGTCGCCGGCGAGAATGGTCGCGCCGGCCTCGGGCGAGGGACCGTCGAGCAACACCTTGACGCTGCGGGTGCGCGCGGTGCCGCGATGCTGCATGCGCGAGACGACCTCCTGGCCGACATAGCAGCCCTTGTCGAAATCGACGCCGGCAAGACGGTCCATGTTGGTCTCGTGCGGGAACGCGTCGCTGTACATGAAATCGAGCCCGCCGCGCGGCACGCCGAGCGCGATGCGGTGCGCCTCGTATTCGGTCGCATCGACCAGTTCGGCCCCGATCAGATCGGACAGCTTCTGCTTGAGGTCTTCGGGGATCAGGATGCGAACGCCGAGGCCGTCATTGCGCGGGTCGGTGAAGGCGAGGTCCGGCTGGGCCGCGGGCTGCCCGTCCCAGGCGGTAAGCACGCCGAGATCGCCGGAAAGGTTTTCCACCGTGACCTTGGCGCGCAACTTGTAGAATTTCAGCTTGGTGGCGAGGCTGTCTGCCAGCGCTTTCGGGCAGTCGATCAGGAACCCGCCGCCGTGACCCGCGGGCGCTTCCGTGATCAGGAAATCGACGATGATCTTGCCCTGTGGCGTCAGCAGTGCGCCGAATCGCCCCAGGCCCGGCTTCAGCCTGTCGACGTCGGTCGTGACCAGGCCGTTGAGGAAGTTGCGCGCATCCTCGCCCGCGACCTTGACCACGCCCCGGTCGGGAAGAAACGCTGATTTCATACGAAAATCTCTTGCGACATGTTGCTCCGGAACGTAAGCCCGCGAGGCATAAACGACAAGACCTCGAGCCCTGCGCTTGGGGATGAGAGAGGCCTTCAGCCATGACCCAGCGTTTCGACGTGATCCTCAAAGGCGGCACCGTCGTCAACCAGGACGGCGAGGGTGTTCGCGATATCGGCATCACCAACGGCCGGATCGTCGAACTGGGCCCGCTGTCGCAGGCCTCGGCCGCGGAGGTGATCGACTGCAAGGGCCTGCACATCCTGCCCGGCGTCATGGACACGCAGGTGCATTTCCGCGAGCCCGGACTGGAGCAGAAGGAAGACCTCGAGACCGGTTCGCGCAGCGCCGTGATGGGCGGTGTCACCGCCGTGTTCGAGATGCCGAACACGTCTCCGTTGACGGTGACGGAAGCCACTTTCACCGACAAGGTGAAGCGCGCCCATCACCGCATGCATTGCGATTTCGCCTTCTTCATCGGCGGCACTCGCGAGAATGTACAGGATTTGCCGGTGCTCGAGCGCGCGCCGGGCTGCGCGGGCGTCAAAGTGTTCATCGGCTCCTCGACCGGCGCACTGCTGGTGGAGGACGACGAGAGCCTGCGCCGCATCTTCCAGGTGATCCGCCGCCGCGCCGCGTTCCATGCCGAGGACGAGTACCGCCTCAACGACCGCAAATCGCTGCGCATCGAGGGCGATCCGCGCTCGCATCCGGTGTGGCGCGACGAGACCGCGGCGCTGATGGCGACGCAGCGCCTCGTCAAGCTCGCGCATGAGACCGGCAAGCGCATCCACGTGCTGCACATCTCGACCAAGGAAGAGATCGAGTTCCTGCGCGATCACAAGGACGTCGCCTCCTGCGAGGCCACGCCGCATCACCTCACGCTGGTCGCGCCCGAATGCTACGAGCGGCTCGGCACGCTGGCGCAGATGAATCCGCCGGTGCGCGGGGCCGATCATCGTGCCGGCATCTGGCGCGGCATCGAGCAGGGCATCATCGACGTGCTCGGCTCCGACCACGCCCCGCATACGCTGGAGGAGAAGCAGAAGACCTATCCGGCTTCGCCCTCCGGCATGACCGGCGTCCAGACGCTGGTGCCCTTGATGCTCGATCACGTCAACGCGGGTCGGCTCTCCCTGGCGCGCTTCGTCGACCTCACCAGCGCCGGCCCCGCGCGCCTCTACAACATGGCCTGCAAGGGCCGCATCGCCGCCGGCTACGACGCCGACTTCACGGTCGTTGATCTCAAGCGCAGCGAGACGATCACCAACAAATGGGTGGCGTCCAAGGCCGGCTGGACCCCCTATGACGGCGTGCGCGTCACGGGCTGGCCCGTCGGCACCTTCATCCGCGGCCGCCGCGTGATGTGGCAAGGCGAGCTTGTGACGGCCTCGCAAGGCGAGCCGGTGCGGTTTCTGGAAACGTTGAAGCAGTAAGTTGCTGCGGCCGGTATAATCCGTCATCCTGAGGTGCGCGCCATGCGGTGCTTTTGCACCGTATGGCAAGCCTCGAAGGATGAGCGGCCCCGCTGGCGGCCGTCGCCCTTCGAAGCCTCCGCTACGCTCCGGCACCTCAGGGTGACGGAGATTGTGCGCGTATGACGGGAGAATATTCCAATGAGTCAGAGTGCCCTCATCACCACCGGGCAGCTCGCCGCCATCCTCGGCGATCCCAACCTGCGCCTCTACGACTGCACGACCTACAACGAACCCGTCCCGCCGGGCAGCGACGTGCCCTATCGCGCCGTGCCCGGCGACAAGACCTTCGCCGCCGGCCACATTCCCGGTGCCGATTTCCTCGATTTGCAGGGCGAGTTCTCCGACGCCTCCGCGCAGCAATTCTTCATGATGCCCGGTGTGGCCCAGCTGGAGGCCGCCTTCGGCCGCCACGGCCTCGACGCAAGCAAGACCATTGTGCTCTACAGCATCGGCACGATGATGTGGGCGACGCGGTTCTGGTGGATGCTGCGCTCGCTCGGCGTCGATGCGCATGTGCTCGGCGGCGGCTTCGACAAATGGAAGCAAGAGGGGCGGCCGGTCGAGACAGGTGCACCGAAGGGATATCCGGCGGCGATCTTCAAGGCCGCACCGCGCGCGGGTTTCTTCGTTGACAAGACTATTGTGAAGACGCGGATCGGCGATTCCGCGACGGTCACCGTCAACGCGCTGGGGCCGCAGTTTCATCGCGGCCTCGAGCCGAGCCGCTACGGCCGGCCGGGCCGCGTTCCCGGCAGCGTCAACGTATCAGCCGCAACGCTCGTCAACGCCGACAAGACCCTGACGACGCTTGCCGACGCCGAAGCCAAATTCGCCGCGGCAGGCGTCACGCGCGACAAGAATGTGATCTGCTATTGCGGCGGCGGCATCTCGGCGACGATCGACCTGTTCCTGCTGACGCAGCTCGGCTACGACAAGCTGACGCTCTACGACGCCTCGATGGGGGAATGGGCGAGGGACCCGGAACTGCCGATCGAGACGGATTAGCTCTTACCCTCCCCTGGAGGGGACCCCTCCAGGGTAGGAAAGATCAGGGCAAGAAATCTCGGAACCTTTCGTCTGGGCCTGCATCCAATGTCCGGAACCAATGGAGATGAGGCGCTCGCCATGCCAGGGACCGCAGCCGGCCTGTCCGCCGGTGTCAGGACGTCGGAATCCGAGCTGATCGACCGTGCGCGGCGCCGGGATGAAGCCGCATTGCGCGAGATCATGCAGGCCAACAACCGCAGGCTCTACAGGCTCGCCCGCGGTATCCTGCGCAGCGATAGTGAGGCGGAGGACGTGGTGCAGGAAACCTATATCCGCGCATTCACGCATCTCGACGACTTTCTTGGTGCGTCGGCGCTGTCGACGTGGTTGTCGCGCATTGCCATCAACCAAGCGCTCGGATGCGCACGCGCTCGGAAGCCGCAGGTCGAACTGGGATCGCTGCCGGAGGCGACGCTCGAAGCGCAAATCATCCAGTTTCCCCTCTCGTCCGCCGCAACTGATCCGGAAAAATCCATGGCTCAACGCGAGATCCAGCGCGTCGTCGAACATGCGGTCGATGAATTGCCCGACGCCTACCGCATGGTCTTCATCGCGCGGGTGATGGAGGGGATGAGCATGGAGGAGACGGCCGAGCTGCTCGGTATCAAGCCCGAGACGGTGAAGACGCGGCTGCACCGTGCGCGCACCCTGCTGCGCGAGAATGTCGAGAAGAAGATCGGCCCCGTCGTGATGGATGCATTTCCGTTCGCCGGCCAGCGCTGCGAGCGGCTGACGGAGGCCGTGCTCAGGCGCCTTGGCATTGGCTGATTGGCATCGGCTGATTGGCGTCGGCTGAAATTTTTCGGGAACGTTTGCGCGAAACTCCCATCCAACTCCTGTGAAGCAACGCGCCGGCCAACCGTCCGGCAGCACAGGAGTGTCAAACCATGTTGATCCGATGGAGCGCGGCAGTCGCCGCAGCAATTCTGTTGTCGAGCCCCGCGCTGCTGCAAGGCGCCAGCGCGGCCGACAAACCCTCCGATCCGCAGATCGCTCACATCGCCTACACCGCCGGCGTGATCGACATCAACGCGGCCAAACAGGCGCAGAAGAAGGCCAAGAGCAAGGATGTGAAAGCGTTCGCGGAGGACATGCTGCGCGACCACGAGGCGGTCAACAAGCAGGCGCTCGCGCTGGTCAAGAAGCTGAACGTCACGCCGGAGGACAACGACACCAGCAAGGCGCTGTCCAAGCAGGCGAGCGACAAGCTGGTCGAGCTCGACAAGCTGGACGGCGTGGCGTTCGACAAGGCCTATGTCGCCAACGAGGTCGCCTTCCACAAGGCGGTCAACGGCGCGCTGGAGACCCAGCTGATTCCGTCCGCGAACAATGCCGAGCTGAGGAGCCTGCTGCAAACCGGCCTGAAGATTTTCCAGGGTCATCAGCAGCACGCCGAGCACGTCGCGGCCGAGCTGAAATAGGGAGGGTGCGATGATGTCGGGGCGGCTGTTTTCGATCGCTATCGCGCTTGTCTTCGCGGCGATGGTCGTCCCGGCACACGCCGCGACCATCGAGATCACGATGGAGAATCTAGAGATATCTCCGGCTCATGTGTCGGCCAAGGTCGGCGACACCATCAACTGGATCAACAAGGACGTCTTTGCCCACACCGCCACCGCGAGGAACGGCGACTTCGACGTGACACTGCCGCCGAAGAAATCGGCGACATCAGTTCTGAAGAAGGCGGGAACGATCGATTATTACTGCCGCTATCATCCCAACATGAAAGCGACGCTCAAGATCGAGCCGTGAGGAGAGCACGTTCCCTGCGCTCACTCGCCTTCTGGGACTATCGGAGAAATTCTCTCCAGCGCGACAGTTCGATGATGTGCTCGGACGAGAGAATGTCCGTCACGAGCGGCGGCTGCGCCGCTGTTCGGATCTCATAGAGATGCCGGGTCGTCGCCGGCTTCTCCATGAAGACCGAGATGCACTCGTCAAGAGTGCCTTCGCTTATCTGATACGGCTCCCGGTCCGGCCGGCGCTGGTTCGCAAGCGACGGCCATTTATGCAGCGCGGCAAGCGCACCGAAATCGACCTTTGAATCCGCAACACCGTCCCCCATCGCTTCGCCTCACGCAAAAAATGCCCCGGCGCGCGGATTTACGTGCCGGGGCCTACACCTATCGCTGCATCTCAATGCCACGGACCTTCAACGCGGCCGCCGGGAAAAGGTTCCCGGCCGGCCTGTCGTTGTCAGCTCGCGGCCGCCGCGATCCTGTGCCCCGGGCTGGCCTGACCTTGGCTGTGCTCCTCACTGCTGCTGACTTCCAGCGGGAGCCCGGCGAAGCGTCGCAAGGCTTCCGCCATCTGTCCCCGTCCGGGCGCGCCGGTGATCACCACATCGACCATGGTGAATGACGAGTGGAAGTGGCCGTGCGCCCTGAGCTGCTCGACCTGGACGCCTGCGGCCGCCATGGCCTCGGCATAAGCGATACCTTCGTCGCGCAAGGGATCGAACTCGCAGGTCGTCACGAGAGCCGGCGGCAGCCCGGCGACCTTGCCGCGCAGCGGCGAGACGCGCGGATCGGTGCGGTCCGCCGGCGAGCAGTAGAGGTCCCAGAACCAGTACATCAGCGAGCGCGTCAGGAAGTAGCCCGTCGCATTGTCGTTGTAGGAGGGACGGTCGAAGGTGCAGTCGGTGACCGGGCAGATCAGGAGCTGGCCGGCGATCTCGGGCCCGCCACGGTCGCGCGCGAGCTGGCAGGTGACGGCGGCGATGTT
>NZ_JALBGZ010000245.1:0-8379 GCF_023006515.1 Bradyrhizobium sp. PRIMUS42 | reverse complement strand
CCTTCGTCGGCACGTCGATCGGCTCGGCGCGGGCTTGCGCCTCGTTGCCGCCACGCGCCTCCAAAGCCACCGGCGCGAACTGCGTCTCCGGGCCGAGCCGCTTCGGCGACAGCACTGCCTTGGAGAGATCGAGACCGAGATATTCGTCGGGCTTGTAGTCGTCAGCGCGTGCGATGCCGCCGCCAGCGAGCACGAGGGCAACGGCAACTGCAAAATGAACGCTCTTCAGGACCACGGACGCCTCCTGAAATTGATTTTGAAAGGGGTAATTTACCCCTATTTAGGAGGCGTCGCGTGCAATTCCAGCGGTCAAGTGCCGCCGTGGTTAAGAAGTTTGGCGGTGTCAGGCGACCTTCGCGTCGCCCCCGTCCCATCCAGGACCCCTATCAGACGGCTGCGGATGATCTGCTCCGCCTCACCCATGGATCCTATCGATGAGTTCCTTGCAGGAGGGGATGTCATGGATCAGACCCCGCGACCATGCCGCAGCTCCAGGCGCCGGCGTCCATCTGGCATTCCAGGTGGAGAGCCGCGTGGCCATTCGTGAACGCGATCCTCAAGGATGAAGCGCGGCGTCATGAACGCCGCGCTTCATCCTTCTCCCGCGCGAAGCACTCGTGTCAATGCGTCTTCGTCTCGTGCCATTTCTCCAGATCGGGCTTCACCTTGTCCGATCCTTGTTCCTTCTCCGGATTGCCCTTCCAGGGCTTGTCCGTCTGTCGGTGCGATCCCCAGTCATTCTGATCCCGAGGATCGTCGGTCGGCCGTTCCTTGCTCATCTCGAACTCCCTTTCCATGCAACGTCTATGCGAAGGGAACACCGTAATAGGAGTTGATGCCACGAATTGCGGCTTCATCACCCCAGTTCCAATCGCTTCGCTCGCCGTATTTCGGCGCGCTTTGCAGATCCTTGGCCGTGATCGCGGTGACATACCCGCCCAGCTCCGTATCGTATTTCAGCGATTGCCACGGTAACGGGTAGTGATCGTTCCCGAGCCCAAGGAAGCCGCCGAACCCAAGCACGGCGTAGGACACCTTGCCGCTGATCTTGTCGATCATCACACGCTCGATCGAGCCGATCCGGTTGCGGTCGGCACCATAGACGGATGTTCCTTCGACCTTGTCGCTGCCAATCAAACGGCCAATCTCGGCGCGGTCCAGCTCTGCTTGATTCAACATCTCGGTGCTCCACTCACAGAGTGCATGAATCAACCGGACAGGCGAGCGATCGTTCCGCCGCTGTTCCGCACGCCGCTGTTCAGCCCTCGGACAGGAACATCGCAGCGAGCGAGCGGTTCTCTGAGCTTCAAAACAGCTCTCGGAATCCTGAGCTTCAAAACAGCTCTCGGAATCGAGGCCGCGCATGGTGTCCCAGACCGTCTCCGACTTCACCGTCCAGCGTCTGCATCAATGGGGCGTGCGTGGCCGACGGCCAGATCGGCTTCGTGCAGGCGCGGCACGAGGAGATGGCGGCGTTTATGGCGTCTGCTTACGCGAAATTCTCGAGGGAGCTCGGCGTCTGCATCGCGACCTCCGGGCCCGGCGCTTCGCATCTCGTCACCGGGCTCTACGACGCGCTGCTGATTACCGCCGCAAAGTACTGGCGCTCCTGGCGCGATCCGAACGAAAGCGGGATGATTGAGGGAGCAGCGCGGCAGGTGCTCGAAACGATCCTGCCGGGAAAGGAATGAGGTGAACCATGAGCGATTTCCGCGATATCCAGCATGGCGTCAACGATCCCGTCGATGGCGTCGACGTGAAATACCACTTCAATGACAACAAGACGCCGCACGAGCGCGCGCAGCGCCATGCCGACGTGCGTGCCAACGCCACGGCCGCCCCCACTGAACCGTTTCTGCCCGAGCGGCTTCGACGCAAGCCGACCGATCCCATCAATCCGCGCACCGGACGGAATCCCGCGGATTAGTCGTTAGGAACCGCGGCCCCTGCGGCGTGTTGATCGGCGCAACATCGCGCGGCAAGAGGCTGCGCGCCCGATCGAAGGGACCAGACATGAAACGGACCGTCATCGCCCTTGCCTGCGTGCTTCTCGCAGGCCCCGCGCTCGCCCAGTCGCTGGGCGAGAAGACCGGCGTCAACTCGGCGCTCGGCGTCGCACCTGCTACCGCCGACTTCGTCAAGGAGGTCGCGATCAGCGACATGTTCGAGATCGAGTCGAGCAAGCTCGCCCAGCAGAAGGGCAACGCGCAGGAGAAGAGCTTCGCACAGCAAATGGTGACCGACCACACCAAGACCAGCACTCAGCTCAAGGGTCTCGTCGGTGACGGCAAGGTGCAAGCGACCCTGCCGACGGCGCTCGACAGCTCGCACCAGAGCAAGCTCGACAAGCTCAAGAACGCCACGGGCAAGGAATTCAGCTCGGACTACAATTCCTACCAGGTCAGCGCCCATGAAGATGCGGTGTCGCTGTTCGAACGCTACGCCAAGGGCGGTGACAATTCCGCGCTGAAGGACTGGGCCGGCAAGACGCTGCCGGCGCTCAAGCACCATCTCGACATGGCCAAGGAGCTCGGCAAGGCGCCGAGCGTCGGACAGTCCAAGTAACGGCTTCGGACGAGGAGGCCGCCCCGCGGCGTCCTCCTCGTCGCGGCAACGGCGCCTCTCTCCGTACACTGAACTTACGAGCTCGCGCCGCCGCCTCGAGCAGCCTGTCGCGCTGGCTTCCATCTGTCCGCGCCGCTACGCTGTACGGCGCGCCCAGGAACGTTCTTTGCCATACAGAATTTACCAGACCGTCATCTAGGATATCTCGCCGGACCGATGGCACTCGTAAAAGTAAAGCCCACCCGGATCGACCAGGCGCTCGCAAGCGAAATTGCGCACGACACCAATTCAGGTCTCGAGCAAGTCGCCCAGGCTTTGACTTGGGCGGCGGACGAGCACGTGCTGCTTGCGCTCGCTGCGGCTGGATGGCTTTACGCCCAGCTTCGGCGACCCGAAGCGCGTCCTGCTGCAAATCACGCGTTGGCGGTCTCCTTGGCGACTGCGGTGCTGCCGCACCTGCTGAAGTCGCTGTTTGACCAGACGAGGCCCGACCGACTGACAGTCCTCGGTCATGCAAACGGTGTTCCCATCTCGGGGCGATCCCACGATGCATTTCCTTCCGGCCATGCTCTGCACATGGGCGCGCTGGCCTCAGCGGCCGGGCTGCTGACCCCCGTCCCGCGCCGGCTGGTGCGCTCGGTTGCCGTGGCTCTGTCGTTGACGCGCGTCGTCGTGCTTGCACACTGGGCAAGCGACGTCGTCGCGGGCTTCACCCTCGGCGTCGTCGTCGAGCGACTGTTCAGGCCGCTCACGCTTGGAAAGCTACGGCAGCGGCCTCCTGCCTCGCGGGTGCGGTCATGACGGAATATCTCGTGCGCTTCATCGCGGGCGGGGTCATCGTCTCCGCCTTCGCGATCCTGGGAGACATGCTCAAACCGAAGAGCTTTGCCGGGCTGCTCGGCGCGGCTCCGTCGGTCGCGCTGGCCACTCTCAGCATCGCCGTCGTCCAGCACGGCCCGCAATATGTCGCCGCCGCAAGCTGGACGATGATCTATGGTGCCATCGCGCTCGCCTGCTACAGCCTCGTTGTCTGCCATCTCCTGATGAGGTTTCATCTCGGCGCACTGCCAGCCACCATCGCCGCCTTTGCCGTATGGCTCGTCGTCGCCTTCGGTCTGCTCGCGGGCTTTGGGGGTGCCGCCTGATGCTGGTCAAGCTGTCTCCATCGGCGCTAAAACAGTCACGGTGGTACGAGTACGGTGTCCGCTTCCTGCTTGGCGGACTGGCAACGGTCATCGCGGGGATCGTGGGCGCGCGTTTCGGCGTCTCCGCCGGCGGGCTCTTCCTCGCGCTCCCCGCCATCTTCTGCGCCAGCGCAACGCTGATCGAAAGTCATGAGCGCCGCGCCAAGGAAAAAGCCGGCCTCAGCGGAAGGAGGCGCGGACAGCAGGCCGCAGCGCTCGATGCCGCGGGTGCGGGCCTGGGAAGCATCGGTCTTGCAGCATTCGCCTCAGTTTTTTACGTCGTGGTTCAGGCAACCACGATTGGCGCGTTCGTGGCTGCCATTCTGGTATGGGCGGCCGTGTCGGTATTGGCGTGGTGGCTGAGGCGAAAGTTTCGCATCACCTCGCGCGCGGTGCAGACCGAGCGCATCGGGCAATCAGCGAGGGGCCGCGGCATCGTCCCGTAGCATCAGGAAGCCATACATCTCGGCAGCGGTCTGCAGTTGATCGATGCGCGCGACAACAACGTCGCGCTGGCGCCCATTCGGCAGGCCCGACAGCTCGTGCTCAAGCCGCAGCTTCTGCGCCGCGAGACGTTGTTCGAACGTATGTGGCTCAGATCGTCTTCGCATCTTCCGTCCTCGGTGGCTGAAGACCCGGGCTGTTGGCCCAGCGCTCGACTTGCTCGATGACCTTCTGGTGGCTTGCGCGCACCGGCCTTTGTGCTTCGCGTTCCTCGGAAAGCTTGCGGGGTAACGTGACCTCGTCCGTCATGACGCATCTCCCTTTAGCTATGAAAATGCGCCTGCGCGCGAATCGTTTCAAGTAACCTATTGATTTATTAAGACTATTTTGCTAAACTGGCGCTTTTTTGGACTCCGGTGGAACTCGCGGCAAGTTGGCCGGTTTAGCAAATTACTCATCTTGCTCAATTTGCGTGATTGACCATGAACGACCTTCGCGCCGAGCGGCTCCAAGTCATGCTTTCCCCGGAAGAGCTGGCCGCAGTGGATGATTTCCGGTTCAAGCACCGCATGCCAACGCGTGCCGCGGCGGTACGCGAACTGCTCAAATTCGGACTCGCAGCCGCGGGCATCGAGACGAGCATCGACCCGTCAACGGGCGTCAAATCAAGCGAGTTTGGTGTATTTGGCCGAGGGCCAGACGGACACACCCCGGGAAAATCCGAGAACGACGCCGAGGATTGATTCGATCGGCCTCGCAAAACAAAACGACCCCGGCACAGTGGGGTGCCGGGGCCGTCCTTGGAGATTGCTTCCGGCGCACCGGGGGCATGACAACCGGAAGCAATCCGTCGACTCTTGGCGCAGGGATTCGTTCCTTGCGAGAACTAGCCCGTCGGGGCGTCGCCGGAATCGTCCGGCATCACGCCGGATCCCGGCGTCTTGGTGTTGTCGTTGAGCTTGGGATCGCGGGTCGCCTCGCGCGACGGCGAGCCCTTCGAGCCCGTCTTGTGCGCGGTCTGCGCGCGCTGCTTGTCACGCGGTTGATCCTCCGCGCGCTGATCCCTGACGATACCGTGGTCGGAATGAGCCATGTTGTCCTCTCGCCTCTCCAGTCGTCCTGAAGCGCTTACGCACCGGCGCGTCGAATGTTCCGGTGCAGACGAGAGGCCGCGGCGCTAGCTATGCGCCGCATGGACCGCAGTCGATGCATTCTCCAGATGCACCTGCCGCACCGTCGTCACCGTCGCGAACGCCACGGAGACGCCAAAAGCGAGAATGAGTGAAAGAAGAGCAAGACGCGGAGCCATTGCAAAATCTCCTTCTGGAATCGAAAATCAACGCGATTGACTGTTCCCGAATGATCCTGGATTGGTCGCCTGCATTCCGTGCGCGGCCTCACACCCAAACGGGAGCGCCTATGCGTCCTGCTTTTGGGAGGTACGGGTCGTGACGGGCGGAATTTCGCCATCGAGCCAGTCCTGTTCTCTCGCGAGCGCGGTCCAGGCGTCCGCCATGCGCGAATAGCGCTTATGGGCAGGTTGCCCTTCCGCTCGCTCGGCGAGCTGCAGGCAGTTGTCGGCGTTGTCCCTGAAGATGTCAGACTGTTTCATGAACAAGACGTGGGGACGGAACTGTCGCGTCGCAACCGCCCTTAACGGATCGTAACGTTCGGGGAACTTCGCACGTCATCGGTCATTGATAGCGATGCGAGTTCTTGTCGCGATCATCCTGATGTTCGTCAGCACCGCAGCGCTTGCCGACAGTACCGGCGAGCGAAGGCTGGGCGAACGCGTCCCGACGGCGACCGACGTCGTCAACGGCCTTTACGCGTTCAGCCGCTTCCAGCAGGGTCTGCTGGAAAGCACCGACCTGAAGGGCAATGCGGAGGTGAAGAACCTCGCCGCCCTGCGCGCCGAGGAAGCGGCGAAACGCGACAAGGCCTTGAAGGACATCCAAGAGGCGATCGGCGCCGAGCCGCGCGTCGGCAAGACAAAGGCGAGCACAAGCCTCGCCGAGCCCGACAATTCGGACGGACCGGCCTACGTCCGAACCTTCTATGCCGCGCAGATCCCTGAATATGAATCCACCATTGACCTGCTCGAGCACTATCTCAAAGCTCCCGACAACGCCGCACTGGCCGCCTTTGCCCGCGACCAACTGCCGGTGCTGCGCTCGCAGATGAAGGATGCGGAGCGGACGATGGCAGACAAATAGCCCCATTCGTCTCCGGCCGCCGCCGTCCGTGGTGCCCGCCCCGCCGATTGGCAGCAGGTGCCCACAAAGGCGGCGAACCGGCCCGAAAACTCTTGGAACCGGATGGAACCAATCGGCTTTTTCTTCGTTGCGACTATCGGGCTGAGCAAAGCAGGTTCCTTTTCCACGCGCCGCAACCTTGGCGCTTGATTTCGAATTTGGCTGACGCTCTAGTTTGACTAATTGCGTCACGCCCTAGATTCGGCCGACGCTTGCGGGGGAATCAGTATGAGCGACCTCGATCCCGGATCTGCATCACGCTCCGGTCGTCGCGTCCCAAAGCCAAAAATCAACGGTACGTCGGAGCCCGATTCCCGACCGGAATTGCTCCTCGCCTTACAGGCCATGCGCAGCGGCGATTTCTCCGTGCGTATGAGCGGCGACTATCTCGGTATCGACGGCAAGATCGCCGACACTTTTAATGAAATCATCGCCGCCAACCAGCGCATGGCGCAGCAGCTCGAACTGGTCGGCCAAGTGGTGGGCCGCGAAGGCAAGACGCGCCAGCGCGTGAAATTCGGCCTCGCCTCCGGCTCCTGGGCCGACATGGAAGGCTCCGTCAACACGCTGATCGACGACCTGCTGTGGCCGACCCGCGAGGTGACGCGCACAGTCGCAGCCGTCGCGCAAGGCGACCTGCTCCAGAGCGTCAAGCTCGACGTCGACGGCCGTCCCCTCCGCGGCGAGTTCTTGCAGTCGGCGACCATCGTCAACACCATGATCAAGCAGCTCGGCGTGTACACCTCCGAGGTGACGCGCGTGGCCCGCGAGGTCGGCACCGAAGGCAAGCTGGGCGGCCAGGCCCAGGTGCCGGAAGTGACCGGCGTCTGGAAGGACCTCACCGAGAGCGTCAACTCGATGGCGAACAACCTGACCAACCAGGTTCGCAACATCGCCGAGGTGACTATCGCGGTGGCGAACGGCGACTTGTCCAAGAAGATCACCGTCGACGTCCGCGGCGAGATCCTTCAGCTCAAGGAAGCCATCAACACGATGGTGGACCAGCTGCGCTCCTTCGCCTCCGAGGTGACGCGCGTGGCGCGCGAGGTCGGCACCGACGGCAAGCTCGGCGGCCAGGCCATCGTGCCCGGCGTCGCCGGCACCTGGAAGGACCTCACCGATTCCGTCAACGCGATGTGCGGCAACCTGACCGCACAGGTGCGCAACATCGCCAACGTCACCACCGCCGTGGCGCGCGGCGACCTATCGCGCAAGATCACGGTGGACGTGCGCGGCGAGATCCTGGAGCTGAAGGACACCATCAACACCATGGTGGACCAGCTCAACTCCTTCGCCTCGGAAGTGACGCGCGTCGCGCGCGAGGTCGGCACCGAAGGCAAGCTCGGCGGCCAGGCCCAGGTGCCTGGCGTGGCCGGCACCTGGAAGGATCTCACCGACAACGTCAACTTCATGGCCTCGAACCTGACCGCGCAGGTCCGCAACATCGCCGACGTCGCCACGGCCATCGCGAGCGGCGACCTCTCGAAGAAGATCACAGTGAACGTCTCGGGCGAGATCCTTCAGCTGAAGGAGACGCTCAACACCATGGTCGACCAGCTCAACGCCTTCGCCGGCGAAGTGACGCGCGTCGCGCGCGAGGTCGGCACCGAAGGCAAGCTCGGCGGACAGGCGGAAGTGCCCGGCGTCGCCGGCACCTGGAAGGACCTCACCGACAACGTCAACTTCATGGCCTCGAACCTGACGGCCCAGGTCCGCAATATCGCCGAGGTCGCGACCGCGATCGCCGGCGGCGACCTGTCGAAGAAGATCACGGTGGACGTGCGCGGCGAGATCCTGCTGCTCAAGGACACCTTGAACACCATGGTCGAGCAGCTCCGCTCCTTCGCCGCCGAAGTGACGCGCGTCGCGCGCGAGGTCGGCACCGAAGGCCGCCTCGGCGGTCAGGCCGTCGATGGCACGACCAAGAACAT
>NZ_JALBGZ010000244.1:0-8396 GCF_023006515.1 Bradyrhizobium sp. PRIMUS42 | reverse complement strand
GGCATCCCCGCGCTCACGGCCGAGGTCGAAAGCACGAGCCTCGTGCTCGATACGCCGGCGGCGCGGCTGATCACGCGCGGCGAGGAACGGCCGCTGCTGCTCGAACAGGTCGAAGATCTCGCCACCTCCGCGGCGCTTGTCGTGGACATGTTCCATCATTCGGTTCGCAGGCAAGACACCGTCGTGTCGCTCGGCACGCGGCCCGTGCTGTTCGCGCTCGCGCGCATCCTGGCGCAAGCATGGCCTGCGGATGTCTCACGCGAGGCGCTGATCACAGCAGCGTTTCAGGCCCGGCATCTCGATGAATCGCATCGCGCGCGATTGCGGGTCGAGATCGGGCGGCTCCGCGCGAAGCTCAGGCCGCTCGCCGATGTGACCGCGACGAAGCAGGGTTTTGCGCTGACACCGCGCAAGACGCGGCAGGTTCTCGTGCTGGCACGGCCCGTCGAGGAAAAGCACGCCACGATCCTCGCCCTCCTCTCCGATGGCGAGCCCTGGTCGAGCTCGGCGCTCGCGCTGGCGCTGGGAACGAGTGCGCGCACGGTGCAGCGGGCCCTCGACGAGCTGACGCGATCGAACAAGGTGCAGTCCTTCGGACAAGGGCGTGCGCGGCGCTGGATGACGCCGCCGATCCCGGGTTTCCCGACAGCCTTGTTACTCCCCTCGCCGCTGCTGAAGACGTAGGATGGGTGACATCACAGGGATCAAGCACATGAAACGTTCAGCCGCCGAGATCATCAGAGAGTATGGGCCTTTTGCAGGCGTCGAAGCCGTGCATGGCGTCACCTATGACGGCAGTCATGTCTGGTTCGCATCCGGTGACAAGCTCAATGCGGTCGATCCTGATAACGGCAAGGTCGCGCGCTCGATCGATGTCGCCGCGCATGCGGGCACGGCGTTCGATGGCCGGCACCTGTTCCAGATCGCCGAGGATCGCATCCAGAAAATCGATGCGGCCTCCGGCAAGGTGCTCACCACCATTCCGGCGCCAGGCGGCGGCGGCGATTCCGGCTTGGCCTGGGCCGAGGGCTCGCTGTGGGTCGGGCAATATCGCGAACGCAAGATCCACCAGGTCGATCCGGAGACGGGTAAGGTTCTCCGCACCATCGAGAGCAAGCGCTTCGTCACCGGGGTGACCTGGGTCGACGGCGAGCTATGGCACGGCACCTGGGAGAACGAAGAGAGCGACATCAGGCGGATCGACCCTGAGACGGGCAAGGTGCTCGAGCAGCTCGACCTGCCCGCCGGGACGGGCGTGTCGGGGCTGGAGTCCGATGGTGGCGACCGCTTCTTCTGCGGCGGCGGTGCCAACGGCAATGTGAGAGCGGTCCGCCGTCCCCGGCGCGGCTAGGGTCACGACGATGGCCCTGAACGCACGGCAGCGATGCGGTCGCTGCCGTTAACCCATTCGCCCCAATTCCACCCCATCGGTGCGCTCTAGCGCCCTCCTCGTCCGCCCTGTAGAATCCCCGCCGGGCGGCCTGGGGGACTGATGCGACTAACGTTGAACTTGAAGACCATCCTGATCGCCGTCGCGGTGCTCGCGGCGTCGTTCTTCGTCAGCTTGAAGGCGATGGACTGGCTGTCGCCGCGCGCAACGACAACGGCGCCGCCGGTGGCGCAACTGCCGCCGCTGCCGCCGGTGGCGAAGAGCTCGATCGTGATCGCCCCGGTTGCGATCGCGATATCGGCGATCCGCGAGCAGGCCGAAAAGGCCGCGCCGCGTAATTTCGCAGGCAAGGCTGACAACCCGATCTCGCAGATCCTGGAGAATGCCGATATCGGCTGGACCGCCGTGCGCGGGCCGATGGCAGCCAGTGGCGACAAGGACGTGCTGACCATCTCGACGCCGCTCAGCGGCAAGCTGAACGTGACAGGTTCGCTGTCCTCGAAAGCCACAGGTGCGCTCGGCGACGCGCTCGGCAGCGTGCTCGGCGGTGACGCAGCAAAACGGATCGGCGCAGTCAACATCAAGAATTTGAACGCCAGCGCGGAGATCAAGGGCAACGTGGTCGTCACCTCGCGCCCGAAGCTCGCGGCCAACTGGCACCTCGAGCCTAATCTCGGCGCGCAGGTCAATCTCGGCGATACCAACGTCAACGTCGCCGGCGCCAAGGTCAACGTACCGGCGCAGGTGAAGCCGCTGATCGACAAGAATGTCGGCGAGCAGATCAATGCCGTCTCCGAACGCATCCGCAACGATCCGAGCCTGCGCGAGAATGCGAAGCTGCAATGGGCCAAGGCATGCCGCTCGATCCCGCTGCAGGGCTCGGGCTCTTCGACCGGGCTGCCGCCGCTCTGGCTGGAGATGAAGCCGATCCGCGCCATCGCCGCGCAGCCGCGCGTCGATGCGCATGCCGTGACGTTGCTGATGGGCCTGGAGGCGGAGACGCGCGTCACCTCGACGCCGACCAAGCCGGACTGTCCGTTCCCCGACAAGATCTCGATCGTGCCGCCGACCGGCACCGGCGTAAATATCGGCGTTCCCATCGACGTGCCCTTCACCGAGATCAACAAGCTGATCACGGCACAGATGGTCGGTCGCACCTATCCCGAGGACGGCTCCGGTCCGGTCGATGTCACCGTCAAGAGCGTCAATGTGATCCCGTCGGGCGAACGCCTGCTGATCTCGCTCCTGGTGCGCGCCAAGGAAAAGAAGAGCTGGCTCGGTCTGGGCGCCGAGGCGACCGTGCACATCTGGGGCCGGCCGGTGCTCGATCAGGCGCAGCAGACGCTGCGGCTCACCGACATCCAGCTCGCGGTGGAATCCGAGGCGGCGTTTGGCCTCCTGGGCGCCGCGGCGCGCGCGGTCGTGCCGCAGATGCAGCAGGCGCTGCTTCAGAAGGCGACGCTCGATCTGAAGCCGATCGCTGCCAATGCCCGCGAGAAGATCGCCGCCGCAATCGCCGACTACCAGAAGAGCGAGGACGGCCTCAAGGTCGAGGCCAAGATCGACAGCCTGACGCTCGCCGACATCGCCTTCGATTCCAAAACGCTGCGCGTGGTCGCGGAAGCCGGCGGCACGCTGAATGTGTCGGTGACGAAGCTGCCGTAGATGTAGCGCGGGCGCGCGAGTCTTCATCGCTCGCACCGCTGGCATTCTCATCGGAGGGTGCTAAGCTGTTCCTCGCAACCTCGAACGAGGTGCTGACAGCATTGTAGCGGCAAGCCGAGGACAACATGGAAGCCGGCATGGTCACGCCTGCGCCGGCATTGGTGCGCTTTTCCGGCATTCAGAAGACCTATGATGGCGAGCACCTCGTAGTGAAGAACCTCGATCTCGACATCAGGAAGGGCGAGTTCATCACCCTGCTTGGCCCGTCGGGCTCGGGCAAGACGACCACGCTGATGATGCTGGCCGGCTTCGAAGTTCCGACCCATGGCGAGATCTATCTCGCGGACCGCCCGATCAAGAACATGCCGCCGCATAAGCGCGACATCGGCATGGTGTTCCAGAACTATGCCTTGTTTCCGCACCTGACGATCGCGGAGAACATCGCCTTCCCGCTATCCGTTCGCAAGACGAGCAAGGCGGACGCGCAGGAGCGCGTCAAGTCGGCGCTGCGCATGATCAAGATGGAAGCCCTGGCGCACCGGCGACCCGGACAACTCTCCGGCGGTCAGCAGCAGCGGGTGGCGCTGGCACGCGCGCTGGTTTTCAATCCGCAGCTCGTGCTGATGGACGAGCCCCTTGGCGCGCTGGACAAGCGCCTGCGGGAGCAGATGCAGCTGGAGATCAAGCAACTGCACGAGAGGATGGGTATCACAGTCGTCTACGTCACCCACGATCAGAGTGAAGCGCTCACCATGTCGGACCGCATCGCCGTGTTCAACGACGGCATCGTGCAGCAGATCGACAGGCCCGACGCGCTGTACGAGCGTCCGGTGAACAGCTTCGTCGCCCACTTCATCGGCGAGAACAACGTGCTGGCCGGCACCGTCGAGACGGTCGACAAGGACTATTGCCGCGTCGCGCTGGCTGGTGGCGGCACTGTGACGGCACGGGCGGTCAATATAGCAGGCGCGGGCGCGTCGACCTCGCTGTCGGTACGGCCGGAGCGCGTCACGCTACTTCCCGACGGCAGCTCCAGCGACGGACCCAACCGGCTACCGGCGAAAGTGCAGAACGCGATTTATCTCGGCGACCACGCGCTGGCCGTGCTCGATGTCGCCGGCAACGGGGAGTTCATGGTCAAGCTTCCGCCGGGAGCGCATCATGACCTCACGCATGGTGAAAGCGTCTTCATCAGCTTCCGTCCGGAGGACTGCCTGGCCCTCGATCCTGTCTGATCCAACACCGGACCTGAGAACAATCAAGCTCAACGCAACTCACACGAAGAAGGAACCAACACATGCAAAAGCGCAAGATTGGCAAGATTGCTCTGGGTTTCGCCGCGGCGTTCAGTGCCAGCGCTGCGCTGGCGACGGTCGCGGAGGCGCGTGACCTCACCGTCGTGTCGTGGGGCGGCGCCTATCAGGATGCCCAGAAGAAGGTCTACTTCGAGCCGTTCAAGAAGGCGGCCGGAATTGCCATGAACGACGAGTCCTGGGACGGCGGCGTCGGCGTGCTGCGCGCCAAGGTGCAGGGCGGTGCCGCCACCTGGGACGTCGTCCAGGTCGAGAGCGATGAGCTCGCGGTCGGCTGCGAGGAAGGCCTGTTCGAGAAGATGGACTATACCAGGATCGGCGGTGAAGCCGCCTATATCCCGCCGTCGGTCAATCCTTGCGGCGTCGGCGCCATCCTCTACGATTTTGTTCTCGGCTACGACAAGGACAAGCTGAAGGAGGCTCCGAGCGGCTGGGCCGACTTCTTCGACACCAAGAAGTTTCCCGGCAAGCGCGCCCTGCGTCAGGGCCCGAAGACCACGCTGGAGATCGCGCTGATGGCCGATGGCGTCGCGCCCAAGGACGTCTACAAGGTGCTCGCGACCGACGAGGGCGTCGAGCGCGGTTTCAAGAAGCTCGACACCATCAAGGGCGACATCGTCTGGTGGAAGGCCGGCGCCCAGCCGCCGCAATTGCTCGCCTCCGGCGAGGTGGCCATGACCTCGGTCTACAATGGCCGCATCGACACCGCGAACAAGAACGAGAAGAAGAACTTTGGCATGGTGTGGGACGGCGCGCTGTTCACCCTCGACAGCTGGGTCATCCTGAAGGGCAGCCCGAACAAGGACGCTGCGTACAAGTTCCTCGACTTCGCGGGCAAGCCGGAGAACCAGTCGAAGCTGTCGGAGAACATCGCCTATGGGACTTCGAACAAGGACGCGGCCGGCAAGCTCGCGCCCGCCGTCCTGAAAGACCTGCCGACCGCGCCTGACAACATCAAGAACGCGGTCGAGATCAACGTCGGCTTCTGGCTCGAGAATATAGACCGCCTGACCGAGCGCTTCAACAAATGGGCCGCGAAGTAGCGGGCCCCGCAAGGCTCGATCCATGACGAATGCGTTCATGACCAGCGCCAATGCGTCGACCGAGGTGCCGCTCAAGCGCCGATTGAGGCGCGCTGAGCGAACGCGCCAGGTCAAGGCATTGGCGCTGGTCGCGCCGCTGCTCGTCTTCCTGCTCTTCACTTTCGCAGGGCCCATCGCCGGCATGCTGTGGCGTTCGGTCGATGACCGCGAGGTGCGTCAGGTTCTGCCCCAAACTATCGCGGCCCTCGCTAGTTGGGACGGCAAGGACCTGCCGGACGAAACCACCTTTGCGGCGCTGGCAAGCGACATCCAGGCGGCTCGCGCCGCCGGCACCATCGCCATCGCGGCCAAACGGCTGAACTACGCGCTGAACGGTTTCCGCACGATCCTGACCAGCACTGCACGCAATCTCAAAGCGACTCCCGAGCCCGGCGCGGCCAAGGAGACGCTGGGCAAGATCAATGCAGCCTGGCGCGAACGCGCGACATGGACGGCGATCAAGGATGCCGGCGGCTCCATCACGGGCTTCTACCTTCTGGCGGCGCTCGACCTGACGCGGAACGTGGACGGCGCGATCGTCGCGGCCGCGCCGGATCAGGCGATTTATCGCAGCCTGTTCACCCGCACCTTCATCATCAGCCTGAGCGTCACCATCCTCTGCCTGATCCTCGGCTTCCCGGTCGCCTACCTCTTGGCGACGCTGCCGCCCGGCCGGTCGAACCTCCTAATGATCTTCGTCCTGCTGCCGTTCTGGACCTCGCTCCTGGTCCGCACCTGCGCCTGGATCGTGCTGCTGCAGAGCAAAGGCGTCGTGAACGACAGCCTGCACTGGCTCGGCATCATCGACGAGCCGTTGCGCCTGATCTACAACCGCTTCGGCGTCTGCGTGGCGATGACCCACGTTCTCCTGCCCTTCATGATCCTGCCGCTGTACAGCAGCATGAAGGCGATCTCGCCCGCTTACATGCGCGCCGCCGCCTCGCTCGGTGCGCCACCCCTCACCGCTTTTCTGCGGATCTACCTGCCGCAGACCTTGCCCGGCGTCGGCGCGGGAAGCCTGCTCGTCTTCATCCTGGCGCTCGGCTACTACATCACGCCGGCCCTCGTCGGCGGCGCCGCCGATCAGATGATCAGCTACTTCATCGCACTCTACACCACCGAGACGGCCAATTGGGGTCTGGCTTCGGCGCTCGGCGCGGTGCTGCTGCTAGCCACCATTCTCTTGGCGCTGGTCTACGGCAAGCTGGTGCAGGGACAGCAGGTCACGGGAGGCATGAAGAATTGAGCGACAATTCCTCTCTCCGAACACCCAGCCAGCGCATCGCGTGGACCGCGACCATCGTTGTCTCCGCGCTGGTGTTCATCTTCCTGATCGCGCCGATCCTGGCGATCATGCCGCTGTCCTTCAGCTCGGGCTCATATCTCACTTATCCGCTGCCCGGCCTATCCTGGCGCTGGTACGACGACTTCATCACTTCGCCGCGCTGGATGAATTCACTGAAGAACAGCATGATCATCGGCGTCGCCTCGACGGCGCTGTCCATGGTGCTCGGCACGTTGGCCGCGCTGGGGCTGGCGCAGTGGAAGAGCCGCTTCAAGCCGCTGGTGCTGGCTTTCGTGCTGTCGCCCGTCGTCGTGCCTGGTGTCATCACCGCGGTCGGCCTGTATTTCTTCTTCGCGCCGATCGGATTGACGGGCAGCTATCTCGGCTTGATCCTGGCCCACACCGCGCTGGCGACGCCTTTTGTGGTGATCACGGTCGGCGCGACGCTGCAAAGCTTCGACACCAATCTGGCACGCGCCGCCGCCTCGCTCGGCGCCTCGCCGCTGTATGCGTTCCGCCGCGTGATCCTGCCGCTGATCCTGCCCGGCCTCGCATCCGGCGCGCTGTTCGCCTTCGCGACCAGCTTCGATGAGGTGGTCATCGTGCTGTTCATGGCGGGTCCCGAGCAGCGCACCCTGCCGCGCGAGATGTTCAGCGGTATCCGCGAGAACATCAGCCCGACCATCACGGCAGCGGCGGTGATCCTGACGACGGTATCGGTCATCCTCCTCGCCACCCTGGAGGGCCTGCGCCGACGCAACGAACGGCTCAAGGGCAGCAGCGCCTGACACTTCTTCCTTCTCCCCTTGTGGAAGAAGGTAGCGCGCACGTAGTGCGTGCCGGATGAGGGGTCTCTCTCCGCAACCACAGTATCGTAGCAACCATTAAATGGCGGCGGTGTTTTGAGCCGTACGGATCGCCTGCGCCTGCCATGATGACGCCGTGCTCGCGTCCGTCAAGGCGTGGCCTGGCGGCAGACCGGGTGAGGTTGGGGCGAGCGACGGCCATCCTTGACGGACGCTGCGCGCGGCGCCAGGAGGAGCCGCAGGTCGGGACGAAGAAACGCGTCCCGGTCGAACTAAGAAGCAGGGAGTGATCCCGGCGGCTCGCCGCACCATGGCGTGCCGCGGGCTACCACTGTGTTAGCGAAGATGAGCATCTTTCTGGCACAGGCAACGAGCGCTGGCTTGTGTTCCTTTCCGGCTGCGGTCAGTCGTTGGTAGAGCTGGATGAGCTGCGGATTCCATCGAAACGATGCCGCCAGTGAAGCCGTATAGAGTGCGCGACGCAGCCGCTTTCGCCCGCCCTCGATATGCCGAACGCCTGACCGGTCGCCGCTATCGTCGTCATAGGGTGCAAGGCCGGCGAGAGCGACCGCTTGCTCCCGCGTGATCTGGCCGATCTCAGGCAGACGCACCAGGATGGCGACGGCGGTCGGCAGCCCGATGCCGTCGACGCTGCTGATCAGCGCAAGCCTCTTGGCAAGGTCGGGATGCTTGCGGATTGCGGCGACCAGAGCCTTGAGTGCGGCCCTCTCACGTTGCTCCAGGCGAGCGATATCCTCTTGCCAGAGCTTATTAATCGTCTCATTCCGGCAACTCTCGATCCTGTTCTTGAGGCGCGCGATATCCTCGCCGATCTGATCGATCATTGTCAGTTGC
>NZ_JALBGZ010000243.1:0-8414 GCF_023006515.1 Bradyrhizobium sp. PRIMUS42 | reverse complement strand
CGGAACGAGCTCGCTCAGTTCGCGCTGCGCTCGCCGGAGATCATCACGGCGTTGCGCGAAGCGATCGCGACCACCGAGCCGCGGCGCGCGACCTATCTCGATCATGTTCCGGTCGATCGCTGGATGGAGCTCATGATCACGCCGGTGCCGGTGCCGACCAGCTTCGGCGGCGCCGACAAATGCATGCTGATGACCTTTCACGACCAGACGCCGCTGCGGCGGGTCGAGGAGATGCGCGCCGACTTCGTCGCCAATGCCAGCCACGAGCTGCGCACGCCGCTCGCCGCGCTGTCGGGCTTCATCGACACGCTCCAGGGCCAGGCCAAGGACGATCCCAAGGCGCGCGAGCGCTTCCTCGGCATCATGCACAACCAGGCCACCCGCATGGCGCGCCTGATCGACGATCTGCTGTCGCTGTCGCGGGTCGAGCTGTCGGCCCATGTCCGGCCCGACACCCTGGTCGACCTGCTGCCGATCATCCGCCAGGTCGCCGACGGGCTCGAGCCGCTGGCGCGCGAGCGCCAGGTCGAGGTCGAGATCCATTTGCCTGATAGCCCGGTGATGATCGCGGGCGACCGCGAGGAGCTGCTCCGCCTGTTCGAGAATTTGATCGAGAACGCGCTCAAATACGGCGCCTCCGGCGGACGCGTCATCGTGTCGCTAACCTCGGGCGCGGCCACTGATGGAACTCAGGAAATCCGGATCATGGTTCGCGATTTCGGCCCCGGAATCGCTCCCGAGCACCTGCCACGACTGACCGAGCGGTTCTACCGGGTGGACGTCGGCGACAGCCGCTCGCAAGGCGGGACCGGGCTCGGATTATCGTTGGTGAAACATATTCTTAATCGCCATCGCGGCCGGCTTTTGATCGAAAGCGTGCCAAGACAGGGCGCCACTTTCAGCGCTTGTTTTCCCCAGGCGAAGGCCCCGGCTCAGATCTAATAATCAAGCGATTTCAATCGCTTGATGGTGTCATCCGGCTGTCACGAAACCTTCGTAAAAGCACAGCCGACCGCTCCTAAACGGGCGGCGTGGGGAGCGCGATCGGGCGCTGATGGCGCTTCGCTCCCCTGTATGGAGACCAGCATGAATTTCCTCAAAACGATCGTCGCTGCCGGCGTGGTCGCCGCGTCGGCGACGGCGGCCTTTGCTGCCGACATCACCGGTGCAGGCGCGACGTTCCCGTTCCCGATCTATTCGAAGTGGGCTGACGCCTACAAGAAGGAGACCGGCAACGGTCTGAACTACCAGTCGATCGGCTCCGGCGGCGGCATCAAGCAGATCCAGGCCAAGACCGTGACCTTCGGCGCCAGCGATGCGCCGCTCAAGGCCGAGCAGCTCGAGAAGGACGGCCTCGTCCAGTGGCCGATGGTGATGGGCGCCATCGTTCCCGTCGTCAACCTCGAGGGCGTGAAGCCCGGCGAACTGGTGTTCGACGGCGAGACCCTGGCCAGCATCTATCTCGGCAAGATCACCAAGTGGGACGACGCCGCGATCAAGAAGCTCAATCCGAACGCGAAGCTGCCCTCGGAGGCGATCACCGTGGTCCGCCGCTCGGACGGTTCGGGCACCACCTTCAACTTCACCAACTACCTCTCCAAGGCCAGCGCGGACTGGAAGAGCAAGGTCGGTGAGGGCACTGCGGTCGAGTGGCCGGTCGGCGTCGGCGCCAAGGGCAACGAAGGCGTGTCGGGCAACATCAGCCAGACCAAGAACTCGATCGGCTACGTCGAGTACGCCTATGCCAAGCAGAACAAGCTGACCTACACCGGTCTCGTCAACAAGGCCGGCAAGCCGGTGCAGCCGACCGTCGAAGCGTTCCAGGCGGCCGCCTCCAACGCCGACTGGGCCAAGGCGCCCGGCTACTACGTCATCCTGACCGACCAGCCCGGCGAGAAGTCCTGGCCGATCACCGCGGCGACCTTCATCCTGATGCACAAGTCCGCCACCGACAAGGCGGCCTCGCAGGAAGCCATCAAGTTCTTCCGCTGGGCCTTCAAGAGCGGCGGCAAGGCGGCCGAGGAGCTCGACTACATCCCGATGCCGGACAGCGTCGTCCAGCTGATCGAGAAGACCTGGGCTGCCGAGATCAAGAGCTAAGAAACGGCTCTCGTGTCCCGGACGCGGCAGCGTGAAACGCTGCCCGCTGAGCCGGGCCCGCCAAGAACCAGGCCCCGGATCGGCGCAGCGTCGCATCCGGGGCACGCGACCAAGAACAAGCGTATATAAAAATGGGCACAGGGGATCGGCGTGGCAGAAATGGCCGTTCAGAGCGATATCATCGACGACGCCGGACCGTATGACCGCGCCAAGGCCTTGAGCGCGTTCAAGCTCGGCGACGTCACCTTCTACTGGATCACGCGGCTGTCCGCGATCTCGGTGCTGTTGATCCTCGGCGGCATCATCATCTCGCTGATCGTCGGTGCGTTCCCGGCGATCAGGGAATACGGCCTTTCCTTCCTGTGGACGCAGCGCTGGGCGCCGTCGGCCGATCCGCCCGTGCTCGGCGCGCTCGGGCCGATGTACGGCACGCTCGTCACCTCCTTCATCGCGATGCTGATCGCCATTCCCGTCGGTCTCGGCATTGCGATCTTCCTCACCGAGCTCTGCCCGCAATGGCTGCGCCGCCCGATCGGCATGGCGATCGAGCTGCTCGCCGGCATTCCCTCGATCATCTACGGCATGTGGGGCTTCTTCGTGCTGGGCCCGTTCCTGGCCAACACCTTCCAGCCCTTCATGATCAGGATTTTCGACGGCGTCCCCGTGCTGGGCGCGATCTTCGCAGGTCCCCCGTCCTATCTCAGCACGTTCAATGCCGCGCTGATCCTTGCCATCATGGTGCTGCCCTTCATCACCTCAATCTCGGTCGACGTGTTCAAGACGGTGCCGCCGGTGCTGAAGGAGGCCGCCTACGGCGTCGGCTGCACCACCTGGGAAGTCGTGCGCAGCGTGGTGATCCCCTACACCCGGGTCGGCATCATCGGCGGCGTCATGCTGGCGCTGGGCCGCGCGCTCGGCGAGACCATGGCGGTGACCTTCATCATCGGCAATTCGTTCCGCATCTCCTCCTCGATCTTCGCGCCAGGGACGACGATCTCGGCGGCGATCGCCTCCGAGTTCGCCGAGAGCGACGGCCTGCACCAGTCCGGCCTGATCCTGCTCGGCCTGTTGCTGTTCGTGCTGACGTTCTTCGTGCTGGCCGCCGCGCGGCTGATGCTGATGCGGTTGGACAAGAAGGCGGGGAACTAACGTCATGGCTCTCAATCCGATCTATTCGCGCCGCCGCCGCAAGGACTTCGTCATCCGTGGGCTCTGCATCGCCGCGGCCGCCTTCGGCGTCACCTGGCTCGCGCTGATCCTGGCCACGCTGCTCTACAACGGCCTCGCTGGTCTGAATCTCCAGGTCTTCACCGCCGACACGCCGCCGCCCGGCTCGACCGAGGGCGGCCTGCGCAACGCCATCGTCGGCTCGATCATCATGACCGTCCTCGGCGTCGGCATCGGCGCGCCGCTCGGCCTGTTCGCCGGCACCTATCTCGCCGAGTACGGCCGCAACGACAAGCTGACCTCGGTGATCCGCTTCATCAACGACATCCTGCTCTCGGCGCCCTCGATCATCATCGGCCTGTTCATCTATGGCGCGGTGGTGGTACCGATGCGCGGCTTCTCGGCGATCGCAGGCGCGCTGGCTCTCGCGGTCATCGTCATCCCGGTGGTGGTGCGCACCACGGAGGACATGCTGCTGCTGGTGCCGAATCCGCTGCGGGAAGCCGCCAGCGCATTGGGCCTTCCGCGTTCGCTGGTGATCAAGCGCATCGCCTATCGCGCGGCGCGCTCGGGCCTCATCACCGGCGTGCTGCTCGCCACCGCCCGCGTCGCCGGCGAAACCGCGCCGCTGCTGTTCACAGCGCTGTCGAACCAGTTCTTCAGCCTCGGCCTGGACAAGACGATGGCCAACCTGCCGGTCACCATCAACAATTTCGTCCAGAGCCCCTACGCCTATTGGAAGCAGCTCGCCTGGAGCGGCGCGCTGCTGATCACCCTGACCGTGCTTGCCCTGAACATTGGCGCGCGCATCATCGGCGCCGAGAGGACTGCAAAATGAGCGAAATGTCTGTTTCCGTGAGCGCGCCGACCGTTCATCCCGGCTCGCAGCCGCTGCCCGAGGCACCGGCCAAGGTCACCGCGCGCAACCTCAACTTCTATTACGGCGAGCACCACGCGCTGAAGAACATCAACCTGACGCTCGGCGCCAACCGCGTCACGGCCTTCATCGGCCCGTCCGGTTGCGGCAAGTCGACCCTGCTGCGCATCTTCAACCGGATGTATGATCTTTATCCGGGCCAGCGCGCCACCGGCCAGCTGATGCTCGACCAGACCAACATCCTCGACCCCAGGCTCGACCTCAATCTGCTGCGCGCCCGGGTCGGCATGGTGTTCCAGAAGCCGACGCCGTTCCCGATGACGATCTACGAGAACATCGCGTTCGGCATCCGCCTCTACGAGAAGATCTCGAGGTCCGAGATGGATGACCGCGTCGAGAAGGCGCTGCGCGGCGGCGCGCTCTGGAACGAGGTCAAGGACAAGCTCAACGCCTCCGGCCTGTCGCTCTCCGGCGGTCAGCAGCAGCGCCTCTGCATCGCGCGCACCGTCGCGGTGCGGCCCGAGGTGATCCTGTTCGACGAGCCCTGCTCGGCACTCGATCCGATCTCGACCGCCAAGGTCGAGGAGCTGATCCAGGAACTGTCCGAGAACTACACGATCGCGATCGTCACCCACAACATGCAGCAGGCGGCGCGCGTCTCCGACAAGACCGCCTTCATGTATCTCGGCGAGCTGATCGAGTTCGACGACACCAGCAAGATCTTCACGTCGCCGACCGACCGGCGCACGCAGGATTACATCACCGGCCGGTTCGGCTGAGGAGACGGAACATGGGTACTGAACATACCGCCAAGGCTTTCGACACCGACCTCCAGGAGCTCACCCGCCTGGTCGCCGAGATGGGCGGCATCGCCGAGCGCATGATCGTCGAATCCGTCGACGCGCTGATCCGCCGCGACGTCGCGCTCGGCCAGCGCGTCGTCACCATCGACGCCGAGCTCGACGCGCTGCAGAAACGCATCGAGGAACGCGCCGTGCTCACCATCGCCCGCCGCCAGCCGATGGCGGTCGATCTGCGCGAGATCGTCGGCGCCATGCGCGTTGCGACCGACCTCGAGCGGATCGGCGACCTCGCCAAGAACATGGGCAAGCGGGTCGCCGCGCTGGAGACCGACTTCCATCCGCTGAAGCTGTTCCGCGGCCTGGAGCACATGACCGACCTCGTGCAGCAGCAGGTCAAGTCGGTGCTGGACGCCTATGCCGCGCACGATCTGCCGGCGGCGATGGCGGTGTGGAAGGGCGACGAGGAAGTCGACGCGATCTGCACCTCGCTGTTCCGCGAGCTCCTCACCTACATGATGGAGGATCCGCGCAACATCTCGTTCTGCATCCATCTGATGTTCTGCGCCAAGAACATCGAGCGGATCGGCGACCACGCCACCAACATCGCCGAGACCGTGTTCTACATGATCGAGGGCCAGGCGATCACCGACAAGCGGCCGAAGGGCGACATGACCACCTTCGCCACGACGATCCCGAATAGCTGAAGACCTCAAGGAGCGACGACACCATGGGCGCACGCATTATGGTGGTTGAGGACGAGGAAGCTCTCACCGAGCTTCTTCGCTACAACCTCGAAGGCGACGGCTATGACGTCGAGACGGTCATGCGCGGCGACGACGCCGACACCCGCCTCAAGGAGCACATTCCCGACCTGATCGTGCTCGACTGGATGCTGCCCGGCCTGTCAGGCATCGAGCTGTGCCGCCGCCTGCGCACCCGTCCCGAGACCAAGCAGCTGCCGATCATCATGCTCACCGCGCGCGGCGAGGAGAGCGAGCGTGTACGTGGTCTTGCGACCGGCGCCGACGACTACATCGTCAAGCCGTTCTCGGTGCCGGAGCTCTTGGCGCGCGTGAAGGGGCTGCTCAGGCGCGCCAGCCCCGAGCGGCTCGCCACCGTGCTCGCCTATGGCGACATCGAGCTCGATCGCGACAAGCGTCGCGTCGCGCGCTCGGGCCGGCCGATCGATCTCGGCCCCACCGAATATCGGCTGCTGGAGTTCTTCCTGGAGCATCCCGGCCGCGTGTTCTCGCGCGAGCAGCTGCTCGACAGCGTCTGGGGCCGCGACATCTACATCGACGAGCGCACCGTCGACGTCCATATCGGCCGCCTGCGCAAGCTGCTCAATCTCGGCCGCGAGCAGGACCCGATCCGCACCGTCCGCGGCGCGGGTTATGCGCTGGACGATCGCTTCGCGAAGGCTGAGCAGACGTAAGGTTTGCGGGCTGGTGTTTGGCGAGCTGCGGCGACACACTCAGTGTCTTCCCGGGGCGCGCGCAGCGCGAGCCCGGGACCTCCGCGCAAGCGCTTGCGCTCGTCGCGATAACCACAGGACGTGGTTTGGCGAAGACTCGGAGTGACCATCTCGCGCAACAATTGCGCCCTGTGGTTATGGATCCCCGCGCCCCGTGCGAAATTGCGCACTAGGCGGGGATGACATCGAGTAATTGGAGCCGTCATCACGTGACAGCGCCGTCCTTAGTCAACTAATTCGCTAACTCACCGCGGGCCCGGCTTGGCCGGTGCACGACGACGGTCCGCTGCGGGCTGATACGCCACGCGCGAGTGCTGGGCGCAATAGGGCAGGCCGGAGAGCGCCTTGCCGCCGCAGAAGAAGAAATCCGGGCTCGAGGGATCGCCGACCGGCCAGTGGCAGGTCGCCTCGTTCAGCTCCAGCAGCGACAACCTCTGGCTCATCGGCACCACGTTGTCGTAGGTGACCGGTTCTGCCTCCACCTCGACCTCGAAGGCCTGCGCCAGCGCGGTGTTGCCGCGCGCAATGGGGCGGGTCACCCGCATCATGTGCTGCGCGGGACGCGCCTTGCGCGGCCGGGGCGCTGCCGATGAAGGGCTCTTGGCGCGGCCGGACAGACCGAGCCTGTGCACTTTGCCGATCACGGCATTGCGGGTCACATTGCCGAGCTCTGCTGCGATCTGGCTGGCCGAAAGTCCGGCCTCCCAGAGCTTTTTCAGCTGCTCGACGCGATCATCGGACCAGGTCAAAACCGTCATTGCACCCTTTCCCTCGCTGCCGGCCAGCCATCCTGGGGCCTTGCAGCGAATGCCTAAGCCTTCAAAAACCCGTGCCGTCAGAATCCCTTAAGGCTCGCCGGGCGCGTGACTGACGCCCGAACGTTTACGCCGGTACAAGAGGACTCTTGGGATCAGAACCGCTGCACGAGATGTCGTATCTGACAATCCAAACGCTACAATATGGCGTGACTCCCGCGCAAGAGTCCGCCGACTCGCTTCCACATGTTCCGTGGTGAAAACCCGCAAAATCGGCACCGCAAGACTACGGATTCAGCGTTTCCCGAGGCTTTCCGGGCGGCATTGACACCCGTCTTGCCAAGCATAAGATAGTCCTGCGTGCCGCCCTTAAAAGGCGGCACGTTTCGTTTTCCGGGCCGGTCAATGGTGCGTTGCGCAATGCACGCGTCACACCGTCCGCAACATTCAAGTGATCGTCATGACTAACAGCGCAGCGCCGCATTTGCTCCCCGTTTTCGCCAGGGCCGACCTCGGTTTCGAACGCGGCGAAGGCTGCTGGCTGATCGCGACCAATGGCGATCGCTATCTCGATTTCACCTCGGGCGTCGCTGTGAATGCGCTCGGCCATTGCCACCCGCATCTGATCAAGGCGCTGCAGGAGCAGGCGACCAGGCTCTGGCACATGTCGAACCTGTTTCAGAGCCCGGACGGCGAGAAGCTCGCCGTGCGCCTGTGCAATGAGAGCTTCGCGGACTTCGTGTTCTTCTGCAATTCCGGCGCTGAAGCGCTGGAGGGTGTGATCAAGCTGGTCCGCCATCATCACTTCTCCAAGGGGCATCCCGAGCGCTACCGCATCATCACCTTCGAAGGCGCCTTCCATGGCCGCACCCTGGCAACGCTCGCCGCGACCGGCTCTGCAAAATATCTCGAAGGTTTCGGCCCGCCGATGGACGGTTTCGACCAGGTCCCGCATGGCGACCTCGAAGCCGTGAAGAAGGCGATCGGCCCCGACACCGCCGGCATCCTGATCGAGCCGATCCAGGGCGAGGGCGGCGTGCGCTCGGCGACGCCTTCTTTCCTCAAGGCGTTGCGCCAGCTTTGCGACGACAAGGGCCTGCTGCTCGCATTCGACGAGGTGCAGACCGGCATGGGCCGCAGCGGCGATCTCTTCGCTTACAGGCGCACCGGCGTCACACCTGACGTGATGTCGCTGGCGAAGGCGCTCGGCGGCGGCTTCCCGATCGGCGCGGTGCTGG
>NZ_JALBGZ010000242.1:0-8416 GCF_023006515.1 Bradyrhizobium sp. PRIMUS42 | reverse complement strand
CACCGCGCACGAGGCCGAGATGCCGGCCATGCGCGCGCGTCAAGAGCTCGACGATGGCGCTGCTCTCGCCATGCCGCCGCACGCCCAGCACGATGCCTTCGTCGGTCCATTCCATGGGGTGAAGTGTAACGCAATTTGAGCGATCGTAGGGTGGGCAAAGCGAAGCGTGCCCACCAATTTGATCCAATGCGCGCCAGCGATTGCGGTGGGCACAGCGCGCAAGGGCGCGCCTTTGCCCACCCTACCGCACCTAATCCACCCTGCGCGCCATTAGGCGTTGAACCAGCCTTGCGCGTCGCCGGTGAAGGAGAAATACAGGCCCATCGTCGTCAGCGCACAGGACACGATCTCGATGGCGCTGTCGAGCTCCATGCCCTTCTCCCCGATGATCTGGCCGAGCGAGATCACCGTCAGCACGAGGGCTGCCGCCAGCACCCAGCGTGGCCAATTCTTGCGATGGTGCGCGGCCAGCCGGACGAAGTAGACCAGGAGCAGGATCATGCCGCCGGCGAGCAAAGTCCCCGTCATGATCATCTGCTCGGTCATCTCCGCATTGGGCGTGCGGTCCTGCACCGCAACGGACAAGGCGTCCAGCATCAACGATGCATAGAGCAGCGCTTCAAAGCGCCGGACGTTGCTGGGCACGCTCATCGGATACCGATCTGTTCTTGGTTATTCCCTGGGAAAGTCCAGGCCCATCTCGCGGTAGCGATCGGGATCGTCGCCCCAGTTCTCGCGCACCTTGACGAACAGGAACAGATGCACCGGCACGTCCAGGATCTGCATCAGCTCCTTGCGCGAGTCCGCGCCGATCGACTTGATGGTGGCGCCGCCCTTGCCGAGCACGATCTTGCGCTGGCTTTCGCGCTCGACGAAGATCGTCTGCTCGATCCGCACCGACTTGTCCTTGCGCTCCTCCCATTTGTCGGTCTCGACCGTGGACTGGTAGGGCAATTCCTGGTGCAGCTTCTGATAGATTTTTTCGCGCGTGATCTCGGCCGCCAGCTGCCGCATCGGCGCGTCCGACATCTGGTCCTCGGGATAGAGGAACGGTCCCGGCGGCACCATCTCTGAAAGCGTCGTGCGGATGTCGTCGACGCCATCGCCCGAGATCGCCGCAATCATGAAGGTCCGCGCGAACTTCATGCGCTCGTTGGCGGCCTGCGCCAGCGCCAAGAGCTTCTCGCGCTGGACCAGGTCGACCTTGTTGATGACCAGGATCTTCTCGTGTTTCACGCTGGCGACCTTGGTGAGGATCGCCTCGGCCTCTTCGTCGATCCCGGCCTTGGCATCCAGCAGCACGCAGACGAGATCGGCGTCATGCGCCCCGCTCCAGGCGGTCGAGACCATGGCGCGGTCGAGCCGGCGCTTGGGCAGAAAGATACCGGGCGTGTCGACCAGGATGATCTGCGCGTTGTTCTCGATGACGATGCCGCGGATCAGCGCGCGCGTGGTCTGCACCTTGCGCGAGACGATCGTGACCTTGGCCCCGACCAGCGCATTGACCAGCGTGGACTTGCCGACGTTCGGCGCGCCGATGAGCGCAACGAAGCCGCAGCGCGTCGCAGTGGGCGTCTCGCCGCTTGCTTCAGCCGTCATTGCCGCCGCCGACGCCTTCACGTTCGATCATCACCGAAGCTGCCACCTTCTCTGCTGCGCGCTTGCTGCCGCCGATGCCTTCGGCCGGCGCGAGGCCCGGCAGATCCACCGCGACGCGGAATTGCGGATCGTGATGCGGGCCGGTGCGCTCGACCTCGCGGTAAACCGGCGTCGGCAGCCCCTTGCCCTGCGCCCATTCCTGCAACACGGTCTTGGGATCGCGCAAGGGACGGCGTGGCTTGTGCATGCGCTCGGTCCAGTTACGTTTGACGAACTCGGACGCAGCCGCGTAGCCGCCATCGAGGAAGACAGCGCCGATCACGGCCTCACAGATGTCGCCGAGCACCGACTTGCGCAGGCGCGCGTCGGCGCTGGGGCCGACCGAGCCCAGCTTTACGTCGTCGAGCAGACCGAGCGACTTGGCGACGTCGGCGCAGCTTTCCTTGCGCACGAGCTCGGCAAGGCGCTTGGACAGCTCGCCCTCATCAGCGTTCGGGAAGGCGTGATAGAGCATGTCGGAGACGACGAGCCCGAGCACGTGGTCGCCAAGGAATTCCAGCCGCTGATAGCTGTCGCCGCGCTTGCGCCCGGACTTCAGCGCCGAGACATGCGTGATCCCCTGCATCAGGAGGTTCGGGTCAGTGAAGCTGTAGCCGATGCGCGCCTCGAGCGCCGCGTTGGCATCGCTGCCCTTGGCCTTGCGGCTCCGCGTCCGCTTCTTCTTCGCGGGCGCCTTGGCTTCAGGAGCCTTGGTTTCAGGGGTTTTGGTTTCAGGAGTCTTGGTCGCAAGGCTCTTGGTCGCAGCTTCGCCGTCGGGGCCTGCTTGGGCCTCCGTTGATTGGATCGCGATGTCCTTGGCTTCGTCTTTCATCGGACAATTTTGAAGAAGCGATTCCAGCGCACCGCCCACGGCCAGCGCCAGAACATCCAGGCATGCTCGCCTTCGGCGATGGAGAAGAAGATCATCTGGGCGCGGCCGATCAGATTCTCCTGCGGCACATAGCCGACCTGGCCGAGGAAGCGGCTATCGGTGGAGTTATCGCGGTTGTCGCCCATCATGAAGAAATGGCCTGATGGCACGGTGTAGACGTTGGTGTTGTCAACATAGCCGTTGTCGGCGCAGTCCAGCGTCTCATAGGACACGCCGTTCGGCAGCGTTTCCTTCCAGCGCTTCACCCGGGAGATGCCGCCGCCTTCCGAGCCGCAGGGTTCCTCTCCGACATATTCGCTCATCCGCTGCCGCTCGACCGGCGTGTCGTTGATGTAGAGCAGCCCGTCCCGCATCTGGATGCGGTCGCCGGGAAGGCCGATCACGCGCTTGATGTAGTCGGTGGAATCGTCCTTCGGCAGGCGAAACACGACGATGTCACCGCGGCTCGGGTCCGAGCCCCAGATGCGCCCGGAGAACAGCGGCGGCGAGAATGGAATCGAATAATGGCTATAGCCGTAGGAATATTTCGAGACGAACAGATAGTCGCCGACCAGCAGCGTCGCCTTCATCGAGCCGGACGGGATGTTGAACGGCTGGAACAGGAAGGTGCGGATCACCAGCGCGATCAGGAGAGCGTGGATCACGACCCGGATCGTTTCGCCGACGCCGCTCTCAGTTTTCGTTCCCGAAGTCACGCTCATTGCTCTCTCAATTCCGGCCGGCGATCACAGAGCGCCCTCCTCCCGCGAACGGCCCACCGGTTCGCGGCACTAGGAGATTGTCCTGATTCTGATAGTGAGGGCCAATTCCGGCGTAAAGCCGAATTCGCCCAAGCTGATTTGCGTCCGCGGACTTTTAGACGGTTGTCGGAGGTCACGCAATCAAGGATCGCGTTAAAACTTCATAAGATATTGATTTACAAAGACAATCATAAAATCCCGAGGCACGATCAGGGTTTCGGCAGCGGCACGGCGGAAATGACGACGAAGGCCTGCGCCAGCGGCCAGTCGTCGGTGATCGACAGGTCGATCCGCGCCTCGAACCCCTCCGGGGTCAGGGCCTGAAGCCGGGCCAGGGCGCCGCCGGTCAGTTGCATGGTCGGCCGCCCGCCCGGCAAGTTGACCACCCCCATGTCGCGCCACCACACACCGCGCCGGATCCCGGTGCCGAGCGCCTTGGAGCAGGCCTCCTTGGCGGCGAAGCGCTTGGCGTAGGTCGCCACCACCATTTTCTCGTTCTTGGCGCGCCGCTCCGCCTTGGCCCGCTCGGCCGGGGTGAAGATGCGGTCGAGGAAGCGCTCGCCATGGCGCTCGATCACCTTGGCGACGCGGGTGATGTCGATGAGGTCGGAGCCGATGCCGATGATCACGCCCGGCTCCGACCGCGGTCCATCGCCGCGCGCATGCTGCGCACCGTCTCGGCAAGGCCGACGAACAGCGCTTCGCCGATCATGTAGTAGCCGATGTTCAGCTCGATGATGTCAGGCAGGGCCGCGATCGTCTCCGCGGTCGCATAGTCGAGCCCGTGCCCGGCATGAACCTCCAGTCCGGCCGACTTCGCCAACTTCACCCCCGCCACGATCCGCTGCCATTCGGCCTCGGCTTTCTCCGTGTGGCCGTCGACCACGGCGTCGCACCAGGCGCCGGTATGGATCTCGATCACGGGCGCGCGCAGCCGCGCCGCCATCTCGATCTGGGCGGGATCGGCGGCGATGAACAGGGAGACCCGAATACCGGCATCGTTCAGCCGCGCGATGTAGGGTGCGAGCGCGTTGTGCTGGCCGACCACGTCGAGGCCGCCTTCGGTGGTCACCTCCTGCCGGCGCTCCGGCACCAGGCACACCGCGTGCGGCTTGGTAGCGAGCGAGATGCGCATCATGTCGTCGGTCGCCGCCATCTCGAAATTGAGCGGCTTGGAGATCTCGGCCCTCAGCCGCGCCATGTCCTCGTCGCGGATGTGGCGGCGATCCTCGCGCAAATGGGCGGTGATGCCGTCGGCCCCGGCCTCGATCGCCAGCAGCGCCGCCCGCACCGGATCGGGATGGCGGCCGCCGCGCGCGTTACGCACGGTTGCGACGTGATCGATATTGACGCCAAGGCGAAGCGGAGAAGCGGGCATTTCAGAACTCACGAAATCAGAGGAATAGGCGCATGCGAGATGCACCTATCCATTAACACGTTCGACTTTGGCGACGACCGCCTTAGCGCGCAACTGGGCCAGGATCGCGCTGAGATGTTTTAGATCGTAGACTTCGAGATCGATCGTCGTCTCCGTGAAGTCAGGGGAGCGGCGCTGCATGCTGATGTTGTCGATGTTGCCGTCGTGCTCGGCGATCACGGTCGCGATCTGCGCCAGCGCTCCGGGCTCGTTGACGTTCTCGACCTTGATGCGGGCCGGGAATCGCTGCGGCGCGGAGTCCTCGATGTCCCAACGGACGTCGAGCCAGCGCTCCGGCTCCTCCTCGAAATCCTTCAGGGCCGGCGCCTGGATCGGATAGATCGTGATGCCCTCGCCCGGCGTGACGATGCCGACGATGCGATCCCCCGGCACGGCGCCGCCGTTCGGGGCGAATTTCACCGGCAGGTCGGAATTGATGCCGCGGATCGGAATGGCGACCGGGCTGCGCGGCTCCGAGGACTTCTCCTTGAGCTTGGCGGCAAGCCCCTTCTTGACGCCGTAGCGCGCAATGCGCTCCTCCTTGTAGTCGGGGTACATCGCACGCGCGACGTGCGAAGCCTTGATCTCGCCGCGCCCCACAGCCGCCATCACGTCTTCGATCGAGGTGCGCGCGAGCCGCGGCAGCGCGCCCTTGAGCTTGTCGTCGGCATATTCGATCTTGGCGCGCTCGAACAGGCGCTCGACGATGCGCCGGCCGAGACCGGCATATTGATCGCGCACGGCGGTGCGCGTGGCACGGCGGATCGCGGCGCGCGCCTTGCCGGTAACCGCAAGCGTTTCCCAGGCCGAGGGCGGTGCCGATTGCGCTTCCGAGGTCAGCACCTCGACCTCGTCGCCGTTCTGGAGTTCCGAGGACAGCGGCGCGAACTGGCCGTTGATCTTGCAGCCCACGGCACTGTTGCCGACGTCGGTATGCACGGCATAGGCGAAGTCGATCACGTTGGCGTGGCGCGGCAGCGCGATCAGCTTGCCCTTCGGGGTGAAGCAGAACACCTGGTCGTGGAACAGCTCGAGCTTGGTGTGCTCGAGGAATTCCTCCGGGTTGGCGCTCTCCGAGAGGATGCCGATGGTGTGGCGCAGCCAGGCGAACGCGTTGGACTCGCGCTTGAGGAATTCGGTCGGCGAGCCGACGCCCTCCTTGTAGAAGACGTGCGCGGCGATGCCGCGCTCGGCGATCTGGTCCATCGCCTCGGTGCGGATCTGCAGCTCGACGCGCTGGTTGCCGGGACCGATCACCGTGGTGTGGATCGAGCGGTAGTCGTTCTGCTTCGGCGTCGAAATGTAGTCCTTGAAGCGCCCCGGCACGACCGGCCAGGTGGTGTGGACGATGCCGAGCGCGCGATAGCAGGCCTCGATGTCGTTGACGACGAGCCGGAAGCCGAAGATGTCGGACAATTGCTCGAAGCCGACCGACTTGCGCTCCATCTTGGTCCAGATGGAGAACGGCTTCTTGCGGCGGCCATAGACCCGCGCGCCGAGCCCCCTGTGGCGCAGATTGTTGGAGAGCTGGTCCTCGATCTCGCCGATCAGATTGCGGTTGCGTTCGGCGAGCGCGTCGAGGCGCTGCATCACCACCGAATAGGCTTCGGGATCGAGGGTGCGGAAGGACAGATCCTCCAGCTCCTCGCGCATTTCCTGCATGCCCATGCGCCCGGCCAGAGGTGCATAGATGTCGAGCGTCTCCTCGGCGATGCGCCTGCGCGATTCCGTCGGCACGAAGTCCAGCGTGCGCATGTTGTGCAGACGGTCGGCGAGCTTGACCAAGAGCACGCGGACATCGTCGGCGATGGCCAGCAACAATTTGCGCAGGTTTTCGGCCTGCTTGGCCTCCCGTGACACCAGCTCGAGTCGCTTCAGCTTGGTCAGGCCCTCGACCAGAGCGCCGATCTCCGGCCCGAAGATCTGGTCGATCTCGGCCCGTGTCGCTTCGGTATCCTCGATCGTGTCGTGGAGCAGCGCGGCTACGATGGTGGCGTCATCGAGCTTCAGGTCGGTGAGAATCGCTGCCACTTCGAGCGGGTGCGAGAAATACGGATCGCCCGAGGCGCGGGTCTGCGAGCCATGCGCCTTCATGGCATAGACATAGGCGCGGTTCAGCAGGTCTTCGTTGGTGTTGGGATTGTAGGACCGGACGCGCTCGACGAGGTCATATTGACGCATCATGCGCGCGCGCGGCTTGGCCGGGCGGGCGACCGGCGCAGTCGGGGCCACGGCAACCGATTCGGTTGCGGCCTGCATCTGCGTGAATCTGCGGCGCCGATATACCATGCCGTCCTGCCTTCAAACGGGCCCTGAGCAGCCCGCTGTATACATCTTAGCTCCGATCGCGCTTGTGTCCGATCAATTCGGTGACAGGACGCATTGCCAGCGACAACGCATGGTAACCACGAAAACGTCAACAAAAGCAAAGGCCCGAACAACCGTTCGGGCCTTTGATAAAATCACAAGAAGTCGACAATCGCGACGGACGATTTACTCGTCTTCCTCGGGCTGCTCCTCGGGCGGCGCGAGGCCTTCGAGACCCTTCAGAAGCTCCTCTTCGGTCATGCGCTCGACGGCGACTTCGGTATCGTCCGCATCGACGCTTGCACCCGCGGAACCGATCAGCGGCACCGTATCCGGCTCGGGCTCGTCGACCTCAACGAACTTCTGGAGCGAGTGCACCAGCTCCTCGCGGAGGTCCTCAGGCGAAATGGTCGTCTCGGCAATTTCGCGCAAAGACACAACAGGGTTCTTGTCGTTATCGCGGTCAACCGTTAGTTGTGAACCGGACGAGATCATGCGGGCACGGTGGGCGGCCAGCAGGACCAAGTCAAACCGGTTGTCGACCTTGTCGATACAATCTTCTACGGTGACGCGAGCCATGGACTGTCGCTCCGTTGTGGGTGGGACGAAATATGTGGATGATTGGGGCTAGTTATAGGGGCCAGGACGGTTTCGCAAGGCCAATTTGTGATTTGGCCTCGCCAAACGGCTCTGCTACCCCCACATTGGGGCAGGGATGGGTGGTTTCCCGGGCCGCCATCGAGGGCGGCGCCGGGGATATGAAAGTCCGCCATAACTATACCTTGATTGCCCCGACTTCTCCGGATTTGCGGTTTCGACGGGTTTCGGCAGCACTCTGAAGTGCGTAGCTTGCCGCCGCGCGCCAACAATAAACGATCAATCACGACACACTACGCGAGCAAACTGAATGTCCCCTTCCTCTACCGACAAGATCGCGCTCTTCATCGACGGAGCCAATCTCTACGCGACGGCGAAAACTCTGGGCTTCGACATCGACTACAAGCGCCTGCTGAAGGAGTTTCAGAGCCGCGGGACGCTGCTTCGGGCGTTCTACTACACCGCGATCATCGAGGATCAGGAATACTCCTCGATTCGCCCGCTGATCGACTGGCTGGACTACAACGGCTACACCGTCGTCACCAAGGCGACCAAGGAGTTCATCGACGCCTCCGGCCGCCGCAAGGTCAAGGGCAACATGGACATCGAGCTCGCCGTGGACGCCATGGAGCTCGCCGAGCACATCGACCAGATGGTGCTGTTCTCCGGTGACGGCGACTTCCGCTCCCTGGTCGAGGCCGTGCAGCGCCGCGGCGTGCGGGTCACCGTGATCTCCACCATCGCCAGCCAGCCGCCGATGATCGCCGACGAGCTGCGCCGCCAGGCCGACGTCTTCACCGACCTCGTCGAGCTGCAATCCAAGCT
>NZ_JALBGZ010000241.1:0-8417 GCF_023006515.1 Bradyrhizobium sp. PRIMUS42 | reverse complement strand
GGTCTATCGCGCGCCGGGCGCGGCGGCGCAGCTCAGCATCGCTCTGAAGGTCGGTGCAGGCGCACATTTGTCCTGGCTGCCGCAGGAAACCATCCTGTTTGACCGGGCCCGGGTCCAGCGCCGCTTCGACATCGAGCTCGACGAGGCGGCCTCGCTCCTGCTCTGCGAGATCGTGGTGTTCGGCCGCACCGCCATGGGCGAGCGGATGGAGCAGGGCGAGTTCGTCGACCGCTGGCGGCTGCGTCGCGGTGGCAGGCTGGTGTTCGCCGAGACGGTCCGGCTCGACGGCAACATCGGCGCAAAACTTGCGCGATCGGGGGTCGCCAAAGGCGGCGCGGCGATTGGTACAGCGCTGATCGTGCCCGGTGACGAGACACTGGTCGAGCGCATTCGCGAGGCCTCGGAGTCTTTCTCCGGCGAGGTCGGAATCTCCGCGTGGAATGGCTTTGCAATGGCGCGGTTCTGTGCCCAAGATGCGGCGCGCTTGCGTGCCGACATGATGGCGGTGCTGGCGCGAACCGGTGCCGCGCTGCCGCGGCTCTGGCTGAATTGACCGGCTGAATTGACGTGTTGAACGGAAGAGATGTCGCATGAATCTGTCTCCCCGCGAAAAGGACAAGCTTCTGATCTCGATGGCGGCGATCGTGGCCCGCCGCCGGCTGGACCGCGGCGTCAAGCTCAACCATCCCGAGGCGATCGCGATCATCTCCGATTTCATCCTGGAAGGTGCGCGCGACGGCCGTACCGTCGCCGAGCTGATGCAATCCGGCGCGCAGGTGCTGACCCGCGACCAGGTGATGCCGGGCATTCCCGAGATGATCCACGACATCCAGGTCGAGGCGACCTTTCCTGATGGCACCAAGCTCGTCACCGTGCACGAGCCGATCAGGTGATTCAAATTCGTCATTCCGGGGGGCCCGCAGGGCGAACCCGGAATCCAGAGATTGTTGATCGAGATTCCGGGTTCTCGCGCCGCGAGCCCCGGAATGACGGAGGAAGACAGACATGATCCCCGGCGAACTCTTCATCCAGGACGGCGAGATCGAGCTCAATGCCGGCCGCAAGACCGTGACGCTGACGGTGGCCAACACCGGCGACCGCCCGATCCAGGTCGGCTCGCACTACCATTTCTTCGAGACCAACCCGGCGCTGAAGTTCGACCGCAAGAAGGCCCGTGGCATGCGCCTCGACATCGCCGCCGGCACCGCTGTCCGCTTCGAGCCCGGCCAGACCCGCGACGTGCAACTCGTCGCCATGGCGGGAAAGAAGACCATCTACGGCTTCCGCGGCGACGTGATGGGGAAGCTGTGAGCTCAGCAGGAACGAGCGTTGTGCGGCACGGTTGAGGCGGAAATGGAGGTTCTTGCCATGCTGTCCCCAATCCGTCTCGTCTCAGAAGCCGCCGAACTCGCTGCGCACCGTCACAACGGTATGGCGCGCAAGGGGCGCGGCAACGAGCCCTATATCAATCATCTCGCCGAGGTCGCGAACCTGCTGGCGACCGCGACCGACGGCGCCGATGCCGAACTGGTCGCGGCCGGCTGGCTGCATGATGTGATTGAGGACACCGACTCCACCCGCGAGGAACTCGCGCAGCTGTTTTCCGAGCGTGTTGCTTCCCTCGTCGTGGAATGCACCGATGACATGAGCCTGCCGAAGGCCGAGCGGCGGCGGCTTCAGGTACTCGACGCACCGAAGAAATCCGCCGGTGCAAAACTGATCAAGCTCGCCGACAAGATCAGCAATACAGGGGCGCGCATTCAAACCGATCCGAGTGCCGACGAGCGCGAGGATCTCGCCGATTACGTCGGCTGGGCCACGCAGGTCGTTGCGGGTTGCCGCGGCGGCAATGCCTGGCTCGACGAGAAATTCGATGATGCCGTGAAAGCAGCGAGGGCCTTGCTGTGACCCACCAAACATTCCAACGCAAACGGGGCTTGTGATGTCCGTCAAGATGAAGCGTTCTGTCTACGCCGACATGTTCGGGCCGACCACCGGCGACAGGGTACGGCTGGCCGATACCGATCTGATCATCGAGGTGGAGAAGGATTTCACCACCTATGGCGAGGAGGTGAAGTTCGGCGGGGGCAAGGTGATCCGCGACGGCATGGGGCAGTCGCAGGTCACCAACAAGCAGGGTGCGGCCGACACCGTCATCACCAACGCGTTGATCGTCGATCACTGGGGCATCGTGAAGGCCGACGTCGCCATCAAGGACGGTATGATCGCCGGCATCGGCAAGGCCGGCAATCCCGATATTCAGCCCGGCGTGACCATCATCATCGGTCCCGGCACTGACGTGATCGCGGGCGAGGGCAAGATCCTCACCGCCGGCGGCTTCGACAGCCACATCCATTTCATCTGCCCGCAGCAGATCGAGCACGCGCTGATGTCTGGCGTCACCTCGATGCTGGGCGGCGGCACCGGCCCGTCGCACGGCACCTTCGCCACCACCTGCACGCCGGGGCCCTGGCACATGGGGCGGATGATCCAGTCGTTCGATGCCTTCCCGGTCAATCTCGGCATCTCCGGCAAGGGCAACGCCTCGCGGCCTGCCGCGCTGGTCGAGATGATCAAGGCCGGCGCCTGCGCGCTGAAGCTGCACGAGGACTGGGGCACCACGCCGGCCGCGATCGACAATTGCCTCTCGGTGGCCGACGCTCACGACATCCAGGTGATGATCCACACCGACACGCTGAACGAGTCCGGCTTCGTCGAGGACACCATCAAGGCGTTCAAGGGCCGCACCATCCACGCCTTCCACACCGAAGGCGCCGGCGGCGGTCACGCCCCCGACATCATCAAGGTCGCCGGGCTGAAGAACGTGCTGCCGTCCTCCACCAACCCGACGCGGCCCTTCACCCGCAACACGATCGACGAGCACCTGGACATGCTGATGGTGTGTCACCATCTCGATCCCTCGATCGCGGAAGATCTGGCCTTCGCCGAGAGCCGCATCCGCAAGGAGACCATCGCAGCCGAAGACATCCTGCACGATCTCGGCGCGCTCTCGATGATGTCCTCGGACTCGCAGGCCATGGGCCGGCTCGGCGAGGTCATCATCCGGACCTGGCAGACCGCCGACAAGATGAAGAAGCAGCGCGGGGCGTTGCCGCAGGACAAGGGCAAGGACAACGACAATTTTCGCGTCAAACGCTACATCGCCAAATACACCATCAATCCGGCGATCGCGCACGGCGTGTCGAAGCTGATCGGCTCGGTCGAGAAGGGCAAGCTCGCCGATCTCGTGCTGTGGTCGCCGGCCTTCTTCGGCGTCAAGCCGGACTGCATCGTCAAGGGCGGCAGCATCGTTGCAGCGCCCATGGGCGATCCCAACGCCTCGATCCCGACGCCGCAGCCGGTGCACTATCAGCCGATGTTCGGCGCCTTCGGCAAGGCGCGCACGGCCTCTTCCGTGGTATTCACCTCCAAGGCCGCGATCACCGGCGGTCTCGCGCGAAAACTAGGCATCGAGAAAAAGCTCTACGCCGTCCAGAACACCCGCGGCAAGATCTCCAAGAAGAGCATGATCCACAACGACGCCACGCCCAACATCGAGGTCGACCCGGAGACCTATGAAGTGCGCGCCGACGGCGAGCTGCTTACCTGCGCTCCTGCCGAGGTGCTGCCCATGGCGCAGCGATATTTCATGTACTGAAATAGCGCCTCAACGCATGTCCCGAGAACGTGTCCTGAGCGCATGTCCGGGAGGCTTTTCCGGTTTTGCGTTCGATGCCGGCTGGTCTAATGTCCCGCCCGGTATCTGAAGCCAGAAGCAAAGCCGGGAGGATTTCTCGTGATTTACGTCGTTGCCACCTTGACCATCAAGCCCGAAACGCGCGCCGAATTCATTGCTGCGGCCACCGCCTGCATCAAGGAGACCCGGAAGGAGCCCGGCAATATTGCCTATGATCTGCATGAGAGCGTCACTGACCCTGCCAAGATGGTGTTCGTCGAGCAGTGGGAGAATGCCGAGGCGCTGGTGCCGCATCGGACCATGGAGCACATGAAGACGTTTGGCCGCGTGGCAGTGAAGTGCTTCACGGCACCGCCGAAGATCGAAGTGATCACGCCCGAGAAGGTCGAGACACGGTAACAGGGTAAAAGCGCATGATCCGGGCGACGCAGGTTAAGGGACAGCACCACTTCACGGAAGCGCCGGTGGACACGGTCGTGCTCGATTTCGACGATCGGCACCGCCGCCGCATGGCGATGACGGGGACGCGGGGCTTCGAATTCCTGCTCGACCTGGAGCACGCCGTCGCGCTGCGCGGCGGCGATGCGCTGGTGCTGGAGGACGGAAGGCTGGTCGAGGTGGTCGCGGCGCCCGAGCCGCTGCTGGAGATCCGCGGCCGCGATCCGCACCATCTCATCCGCGTCGGCTGGCATCTCGGCAACCGTCATCTGCCGACGCAGATCATGGCCAAAGCCTTGCGCATCCGCCGTGACCACGTCATCGAAGCCATGGTGAAAGGGCTCGGCGCGCGCGTGATCGAGATCGAGGCGCCGTTCGATCCCGAAGGCGGCGCCTATGCCGATGCCGGCCACGCGCATGGGCACGACGACCATGCGCATCACGATCACGGCCATCACGATCACCATGATCATCACGGCCACGATCACCACCATCACGGCCATGCCGCGCATGACCATGGACACGATCAGCACCATCACCACGACGAGCATTGCGACCATCCCGACCATCACCACGGCCACACGAATGCTCATGACCACAAATGAGCCGGTCAGTGCCGGTGACCTCGCCGAGCGCGAGGCGGCGGCGCTGTACCGGTTGATGACCTGGTTGTCGCCGGCATTCCCGGTGGGCGGATTTTCCTACTCCAGCGGCATCGAATGGGCGGTCGAGGCCGGCGACATCACGGATACCGCGACGTTGACCGACTGGCTCGACGCGATGCTTTGCGACGGCTCGGGCTTCTGCGATGCGACGTTCCTGGTCCATGCCTATCGCGCCACGGAGGCGGACGAGGAGACCACTTTGAACGATATCGCCGAGCTCGCTGCCGCCTTCGTGCCGTCGCGCGAGCGGCAGCTGGAGACGAGCTCGCAGGGTCGCGCCTTCATCGACATCGCCCGCGCCGCCTGGGGTGCGGACGGGCTGGATGCCATGGTTGCGGCATGCCGCACGCCACCGGTCTATCCGGTCGCAGTCGGCGTGGTCGCAGCTAAGCACGGTGTGCCACTGGCGCCGACGCTCCACGCCTTCCTGCATGCGCTGGTCTCGAACTGGATTTCCGCAGCGAGCCGGCTCATCCCGCTCGGCCAGACCGACAGCCAGCGCGTGCTGGTGAGGCTGGAAGCCATTGTGGCCGCGACCGCCAATCGTGCGCTGAATGCGACATTGGACGATCTTGGCAGCGCGACCTTCCGCGCCGATCTCGCCAGCCTGCGGCACGAGACGCAATATACGCGGCTGTTCCGATCGTGAGAGCGAGGCGGCCTTCAACCCATCGAGAGCGAGCGAATTCCATGTCGAAATCTCACGGCCCTTTGCGTGTCGGCGTCGGCGGTCCGGTCGGATCGGGAAAGACCGCGCTGATGGACCTGCTCTGCAAGACCATGCGCGAGCGCTATGACATCGCCGCGATCACCAACGACATCTACACCAAATGGGATGCGGAGTTCCTCGTGCGCTCGGGCTCGCTGACGCCGGACCGCATTGCCGGCGTCGAGACCGGCGGCTGCCCGCACACCGCGATCCGCGAGGATGCCTCGATGAATCTCGCCGCGGTCGCGGACATGCGCGCCAAGTTTCCCGGGCTCGATCTCGTGCTGATCGAGTCCGGCGGCGACAATCTCGCTGCCACTTTTTCCCCGGAGCTGGCCGACCTGACCATTTACGTCATCGACGTGGCGGCCGGCGACAAGATCCCGTCCAAGGGCGGCCCCGGCATCACCCGGTCCGACCTTCTGGTCATCAACAAGATCGACCTCGCTCCCCATGTCGGTGCCTCCCTGGAGAAGATGGACACGGATGCCAGGCGCATGCGCGGCGAGCGTCCCTTCGTCATGACCAACCTGAAGAAGAGCGAGGGGCTTGACCGCATCGTCGGCTTCATCGAGGCCAAAGGCGGCTTGAAACGGGCAGGCTGACGGCGCGACGACTTGGCGCATGCGCTTTTCGCCGTTAACCTTGGGGTCGAACCACAACTAGGGAACAAATTTCGGACACGGCGATTGATTACCTCCGGCGCCCGGGCAATCCATCCCGGCCAGACCATCGGCCGGACGGATTAAGCTTTTCAGGCGACCTACGTTGCGTACCGATGTCTCCTCCTCCATTATCTCTGCCACTGGGGTTCACCCTGTTTCGGCACGTGGCCGTTCGAACGGCGTTCATATGCTCCTTGTTTATTGCCGACCTCCTGCGTTCGCCTGAGTAGTCGCGTGGTCCGGCTGGGTTTCATCATCGGTTTCATCGCTCTGCTCGGAGCCTTGCTCTCCGGGCTTGCGGCCTATCGCGTCCACGACCAGGAGCTGGCGCTGGACCGGATCGCGCTCGCGCGCGCGATCGACGTTCACGCCAGCCTGGTCCAGGATCGGCTCACCGAGCGCGAGCTGCTGGCACGCGTCGCTTCAGGCCTGTTCCGCACGCCATCCGTGATCAAGCCGAACATGCTGGAGCCGCTGCGCTCGGCCATCTACGCCTTCAAGACGGATTTCGTGGTGGCCAGCTGGATCGCCCGGCTGAAGCCGAGCGAGCTTACGGCGGCGCAGGCTGCCATTGGCGCCGCCGGCTTCCCGAATCCGAAGATCCGTACCTATGACGACAAGCCGATCAATCCGGCCGAGATCACCCAGCCGATCGACGTGCTGTTGGATCTCGAGCCGCGCAGCGACGAGACCAAGGCACTGCCGGGCCGTAGTTTCGATCAGGATCCGGTTCGCAGCGCCATGCTGACGCGCGCCCGGATCGAGAAGAGGTCGGTGGCTTCGGACCCGGTTCCGCTGTTGCGCGCAAACGGCCCGGTCGGCGTCGTCGTGGCCGCACCCGTCGTTCCCGAGGGAGCAACCGAGCCGGCCGGGTTCGTCACGTTCTCCTACGAGCTCGCCTCGCTGATGTTGACCAACGACGACATGTCGTTGTTCTCGGTCGCGCTCAGGGATCCGCGCAAGGAAGGCGGCGAGCTGATCGCCAACGACCAGGGCGTGGTTTCGACGCGCAGGGCGGCGGTGGACGGACCTGCGCCGTCGGCAACGCGCACGGTGAGCTTCGGTGGCCGTGACTGGCAGCTCGGCTACTACGCGAAGACCAACTCGTTGCGCCGTGCCGAGCAGACCGCGATCATCGTGGCGGCGATCGGCTTTGCGATCACTGCGATGGTGTGCGGCCTGTTCGGCTATGTCGCCTACAACAATCTGCGGCTCAGCCGGGAAATCCAGGTCAGAATCGGCTTCGAGCGCCGGCTGACCGCCGTGATCGACGAGCTCAACCACCGGGTCAAGAACATCCTTGCGGTAATCCAGTCGATCGTGACGCGCACCTTGCGTCACGGCTCGGACATCGACGTCGCCCGCGAGCTCCTGATCGGGCGCATCCACGCCATGTCGAACGTGGTCTCTCTGCTCAGCGAGAGCCAATGGCAGGGGGTCAAGCTGAAGGGTCTGTTCGAGGCACGCGCCATTCCGCATGCCGATCGCATCGCCGTGACCGGTCCCGACATCGCCGTCAGCGCGCGCGCGGCGCAGAGCCTCTCACTGCTGTTCTTCGAGCTGGCCTCGCATTCCGACGAGGGCCTGTCGCTGGTCGGAAAGCATCCGCACATCACCGCCGGCTGGACGGTGACAGGCGAGGGGACCGACGAGGTCTTCCATTTTCGCTGGGAGGAGCTCAACACCAGCGAGGCGACGCGCCGCCCCGATTCCGATTTCGGCCTGATCCTGCTCGACCGCGTCGCCCCCGAGGCGCTCGGCGGCACCGCCAAGCGCTATTTCACCGACGCCTCCTACGTCTATGAGCTGACCGCGCCGATGGAGACGGTGGTCGACATGACCGAACGCGATCGCACGGACAAGATCTCGGCCCCGGTGAGGCCTGCGCGATAAACGTCGTGCGGCTAAGTCTTCGGCCGCAACACCACGTCGACCAGATGGCGGGCGTAGCTAGGCGTGATCGGCGCAATGCCGAAGACGTAGCGATAGAACAGGCCGCCGTAGATGGCGTCGTAGAGATCCTCGGCCGGCCCTTCGGCCAGGATGCTGCCGTCGTTCTGGCCTGCCGCAATCATCTCCACCAGCGCGTCGCGACGGAACTGCAGATAGCGGACGTAGAACAGCTCGGCGGAGCCGGTCTTGGAAATGCATTCGGAGATGACGGCGAGTTGAACCTTGCCGAACTCGCCCTGGAGCGCCTCGGCTTAGGCCGCGGCATGGCGGCGCGCGCGCGCCGCGGGGCT
>NZ_JALBGZ010000240.1:0-8473 GCF_023006515.1 Bradyrhizobium sp. PRIMUS42 | reverse complement strand
GACCCAGGCGAGCGCGCCGAGCACGAGGCCGGGCCAGTTCGGCTTGCGGCCGTGGAAAACGCGCGCCGCATTCCACACCATGCCGCAGGCAACGAAGCCGACGGCATTTAACGCCAGATAGAGATGCGGGCCCATCCTGTCGCCGGCCGCGGTCCATAGCGCGACCGAGGCGGCACCGAGCAGATAGGCGGTGCCCCACCATTTCAGTGCAGGGCTGTCCTCCTGCCTGCCGAAAAACACCATCATGGCGCCGAGCAGTGCGGCAACCATGGTGGCGACCAAATAGAGCGTGATGCTATCGAGCGACATCATGTCGGCCCCCTCTAGAACATAGCAATTACGCGACCGGCCCCAGCCGATTTGCGCGCCCTTCCGAATGCGACGCTAGGTCCCGCGAGTTCCATTCAGGTTTTCGCGCGGACCCAAGTTTTCGGGAAACACGCCATCAATTTGCGTACAAACGAACAGCAAAAAGGGCGCTGAAATCAGCGCCCTTTTGCATCTCATTGAAGCCGCTTTCGCGGCGAATGCGATCGAAGCGATTAACGCTTCGAGAACTGGAAGGACCGGCGGGCCTTGGCCTTGCCGTACTTCTTGCGCTCGACCACGCGGGAGTCGCGGGTCAGGAAGCCGCCCTTCTTGAGCACGGAGCGCAGCTCCGGCTCGAAATAGGTCAGCGCCTTGGAGATGCCGTGACGGACCGCGCCGGCCTGGCCGGACAGGCCGCCGCCGGCGACGGTGCAGATCACGTCGTACTGGCCGGAACGCGCGGCCACGGAGAACGGCTGCTCGATCATCATGCGAAGCACGGGACGGGCGAAATAGACCTCGACCTCGCGCGAATTGACGGTGACCTTGCCGGCGCCCGGCTTGATCCACACGCGGGCGACAGCGTCCTTGCGCTTGCCGGTGGCATAGGCGCGGTTGAACTTGTCGACCTTCTTCTCGTGCTTGGGCGCGTCGGGCGCGGCCGCCGTCTTGAGCTGCGAGAGCTGGTCGAGCGACTGGATGGATTCGGCCATGTTATGCGGCCCTCGTGTTCTTGCGGTTCAACTTGGCGATGTCGATCTTCTCGGGAGTCTGAGCCTCGTGCGGATGATCGGCGCCGCCGTAGACACGCAGGTTGCCCATCTGCACGCGACCGAGCGGGCCACGGGGGATCATGCGTTCGACGGCCTTCTCGAGCACGCGCTCGGGATGCTTGCCCTCGAGGATCTGGCGCGCGGTGCGCTCCTTGATGTGGCCGACGTAACCGGTGTGCTTGTAATAGGTCTTCTGCTCGCGCTTGCGCCCCGTGAGGACCGCATGCTGCGCGTTGATGATGATGACGTTGTCGCCGCAATCAACGTGCGGGGTGTAGGTCGGGAGGTGCTTGCCGCGCAGGCGCATGGCGACGATGGTGGCGAGGCGGCCGACGACCAGACCCTTGGCGTCGATCAGCACCCACTTCTTCGTCACCTCAGCCGGCTTTGCCGAAAAGGTTTTCATGTCAGAGTTTCCGTGGACGGGGAGCATCGGCGCGAACACCGCACCGGACTGCGCGGTTTCTAGAGAAGAGACGCGCTACGGTCAATGCCCGAAGACGGAATTTAATGCTGCAATATCAGTAGCTTAAAAATATGGTGCGATATTACCTGCGAAAAGCTCAAACAGTTGGAATGGAATAGGTCGAGGTGACATGGGCAATCGGATCGGGTGACGTGCCCGACAAGAGGTTAACCTCCCCCACCGCCAGCCGTTTGCCGAGCTTGAGCAGCCGCGCCTCCGCCAGCACGTCCTGGCCGGGCTGGCCCTTGCGCAGGAAGTTGATGTTGAGATTGGTGGTCACGGCGAGCCCAATCGGCCCGATTGCGGATAGGAGCACCACGTACATGGCGAAATCGGCGAGCGCCATCAGCGTCGGGCCGGACACGGTTCCACCCGGCCGCAGCATCCTTTCGCTGTAGCGCTGGCGCAAAAGGCAGGTCTGGCCGTCCGCGCTTTCGATCGTGATGTCGTCGCCGCTGAACGCCTGGGGAAACTCGTGACGGAGAAACTGCTCGACTTCCGCCACGCTCATTTTTGCTAATGCCATGCTGTTCCCCACCCTCGCTTCACGTCCCCTGTTACATTAAGTTATCTGCGTCATCCAAATGCAATAATCCAACGGAAATGCTTCGATGTCCGGCCAGGCCGCCCGCGCCCCCTCCCCGCAACCGCCGATCCTGCTGCGCGAGACCGCAGGCCCCATCGCAGTCCTGACCCTCAACCGACCGGCCGCACGCAACAGCCTGTCGGAAGCGATGATCGCCAGCCTGCATGCCGAGCTCAACGAGATCCGCGACGACAAGGCGGTCCGCGGCGTCGTGATCGCGGCCAACGGTCCCGCCTTCTCCGCCGGCCACGACATGAAGGAGCTCACCGCCCGCCGCACCGACCCCGATCGCGGCCGTGCCTTCTTCGCCGAGATGATGACCGCCTGCAGCGCGATGATGCAGGCGATCGTGCACCTGCCAAAGCCCGTGGTTGCTGCCGTCCAGGGCATTGCGACCGCGGCCGGCTGCCAGCTCGTGGCGAGCTGCGATCTCGCCATTGCCTCGGACGCGGCGAGCTTCGCCACCCCCGGAGTCGACATCGGCTTGTTCTGTTCGACCCCGATGGTGGCGCTGTCGCGCAACGTGCCGCGCAAGCAGGCGATGGAGATGCTGCTGACCGGCGAGCCGATCCCGGCCGTGCGCGCCCGTGAGATCGGACTCATCAACCGCGTGGTCGCGGCCGGGACCGAGCGCGATGCCGCGATCGCGCTGGCGGAGCAGGTCGCGCTGAAATCCGCCTACACCGTCAAGCTCGGCAAGGAAGCGTTCTATCGCCAGGCCGAGATGAGCCTTGCGGATGCCTATCGCTATGCGGCCGAGGTGATGACGGAGAACATGATGGCGCGAGATGCCGAGGAAGGCATCGGCGCATTCATCGAGAAGCGCACGCCGAATTGGCGGGACGAGTGACATTCGTCATTGCGAGCGAAGCGAAGCAATCCAGAATACCTCCGCGGTGACAGCCTGGATTGCTTCGTCGCTTCGCTCCTCGAAATGACAAGGAAGAAAAAGAACCACAAATGAACCACGACGCCTATCCCGACAATTACATCCGCGGCATCCTCAACAGCGTGAAGTCGATCGCGATGGTCGGCGCCTCGCCGGTCAATGTGCGGCCGAGCTATTTTGCGTTCAAATATCTGGCGCAGCGCGGCTACGACATGATCCCTGTCAACCCCGGCCATGTCGGCAAGGAGCTGCTCGGAAAGCCCTTCGTCGCCTCGCTCTCCGACATCGGCCGCCCCATCGACATGATCGACATCTTTCGCAATTCCAGCCACATCATGCCTGTCGTCGAAGAGGCGCTCACGCTCGATCCGCTGCCGAAGGTGATCTGGATGCAGCTCGGCGCGCGTGATGACGCGGCGGCGCTGAAGGCAGAATCGGTTGGCATCAAGGTGGTGATGAACCGCTGCCCCAAGATCGAATATGGCCGCTTGTCGTCCGAGATTTCCTGGATGGGCGTGAACTCGCGCACCCTCAGTTCCAAGCGCCCGCCGGCGCCGACGCAAGGTATGCGCTTATCCCTCAATCGGATGAGCGTCGGCGGCGGCGATACTGCCGCCTCCGATCGCGCCGCCAAAAACAAGACCGAGCAAAGCTGACCCGATCGCGAAGGATTCCTTTCGCGATCGCGACAATGCGTAGCACGATCATGCCGACGTGAAGCGGTGCCTTGACGGCGAGCGCGGCGCCCATCAGCATGCCGCGCGATTTCAGACCAAGAGAACAGGACGCCCTCAATGAGCGATCGCCTTCCGGGATTTTCGACCCTCGCCGTGCATGCCGGTGCACAGCCCGATCCGACGACCGGTGCGCGGGCGACTCCGATTTATCAAACGACCTCGTTCGTCTTCAACGACGCGGATCACGCCGCCTCGCTGTTCGGCTTGCAGGCGTTCGGCAACATCTATACCCGCATCGGCAATCCCACCAACGCGGTGCTGGAAGAGCGCGTAGCCGCGCTCGAAGGCGGCACGGCGGCGCTTGCGGTGGCCTCGGGCCATGCCGCGCAGGTCGTTGTTTTGCAGCAATTGCTGCAGCCCGGCGACGAGTTCATCGCCGCACGAAAACTCTATGGCGGCTCGATCAACCAGTTCACGCACGCGTTCAAGAGCTTTGGCTGGAACGTGGTGTGGGCCGATCCCGATGACATCGCCAGCTTCGAGCGCGCGGTGACGCCGCGCACCAAGGCGATCTTCATCGAGTCCATCGCCAATCCCGCCGGCAGCATCACCGACATCGAGGCGATCTCGACGGTGGCGCGAAAGGCGGGCGTGCCGCTGATCGTCGACAACACGCTGGCCTCGCCCTATCTGATCCGCCCGATCGACCACGGCGCCGACATCGTCGTGCACTCGCTGACGAAATTCCTGGGCGGTCACGGCAATTCGCTCGGCGGCATCATCGTCGATGCCGGCACCTTCGACTGGTCCACCGGCGGCAAATACCCGATGCTGTCGGAGCCGCGGCCCGAATATCACGGCATCCGCCTGCAGGAGACCTTTGGCAATTTCGCCTTCGCGATCGCCTGCCGCGTGCTCGGCCTGCGCGACCTCGGGCCGGCGCTGTCGCCGTTCAACGCCTTCATGATCCTGACCGGCATCGAGACGCTGCCGCTGCGCATGCAGAAGCACTGCGACAATGCGAAAGCGGTCGCCGAATTTCTCGCGGGCCATCCTGCGGTGGCCTCGGTGAGCTATGCGGGCCTTCCAACCGACAAGTACAACCAGCTCGCCCGCAAATACGCGCCGAAGGGCGCGGGCGCCGTGTTCACCTTCAGCCTGAAGGGCGGCTATGACGCTGGCGTCAATTTGGTGTCGAAGCTGCAGCTGTTCTCGCACCTCGCCAACGTCGGCGACACCCGCTCTCTCGTGATCCATCCTGCCTCGACGACGCACAGCCAGCTCGACGACGCGGCGAAGGTGAAGTCCGGCGCCGGCCCAGACGTGGTGCGGCTCTCGATCGGCATCGAGGACAAGGAAGATCTGATCGCCGACCTGGAACAGGCGCTGGGGGCGTAGCTTCCTGTCGTTCCGGGCGGTGCGCAGCACCGAACCCGGAACCTCGACGTCGCATCATAAGCTCTGGATTCCGGGTTCGGTGCTGCGCACCGCCCCGGAATGACATCGGCGGCCGCCGCCAGTTAACAGTCATTAACCATATCTGCCGCATACATCATCGTTGGATCGCCCCTTCTGATTCGGAGCCGACGATGTTGCGCTGGATGGTGCCTGCCCTTGCGGCAATGCTGACGGTCTCGGCCGCCGTCGCCGCCGACTTGCCGGCCACGCCGAAACGGCGGGCCGCCGCTCCGCCGCAGGACCCGCCGAAGGTCTATGTCGAAACTGATCCGGATGCGCTGATCTCGCCGGCCTATGGCATCGGCAGCTACATTCGCAACCTGCCGGGCACACCGCTGCTGCCGGGCTCCCACACGCTGCCGGGCTATTACGGCCGCCCATGGGACTACGACTATCAGGGCGCGTATTACGGCGGGAAGCAGGTCGATTATTTCTGGCGGCTGCCCTACTCGTGCGGCGTCTACGGCTATTGCTGATCAGTCGCGCTGATCAGCCGGCCTGACCGACCGGAACCGCGCGTGGCTGCGCGTGCGTCTGCTGGCGCGAAGCGAGCCGTTCCACCTGCACCACCGCAAGCGTCAGCACTGCGATCGCAACCGCCTGGTGCGAAAGCGCGAGATCGATCGGCACCTGATTCAGCAGCGTGAGGATGCCGAGCACCGCCTGCAAGCTCACCGCCGCGAGCAGCCACAGCGCCCCGCCAGCCGCAGAACCCGCGCGCGAGCGCATCGCGTCGATCGCGTGCAATGCCGCCAGCACGAACAGCGCATAGGCGGTCATGCGGTGCTCGAACTGCACCGTCAGGACGTTGTCGAACATGTTGCGCCACCACGGCGTCTCGAACCAGAGCCGCTCCGCCGAGGGAATGAACGCGCCGTCGATCTGCGGCCAGGTGTTGTAGGCACGCCCTGCGCGCAAGCCCGCGACCAGCGCACCGAAATAGATCTGCACGAACGTGAGGACGAGCAGCAGAGCGCTCGTGAACCGCAGCCGCGCCGGCGCTGCGATACGCGGCCGCTTCTTGAGCCGCCGCACCGTCCAGACGATTCCGGCGAAGATCAGCAGCGCGAGCAGCAGATGCGTCGCCAGCCGATATTGCGACACCTCGACCCGTTCCGTCAGGCCCGAGGCGACCATCCACCAGCCGACCGCACCCTGGAGACCGCCGAGCGCGAACAGCAGCCACAGTCGGCGCTTCAATTCGCCGGACAGGCCGCCACGCCACAGGAAGAACAGGAACGGCAGGAGATAGGCGACGCCGATGAAACGGCCGAGCAACCGGTGGCTCCACTCCCACCAGAAGATCTGCTTGAACTCGGACAGGCTCATGCCGGCGTTGAGCTCGCGATATTGCGGGATCTTCTTGTAGGCCTCGAACGCCTCGGTCCACTGCGCCTCCGACAGCGGCGGAACACTGCCCGTGACCGGCTTCCATTCGACGATCGAGAGGCCGGATTCCGTCAGCCGCGTCGCGCCGCCGACCAGCACCATCAGCGCAATCAAAGCGGCTACCGAAATCAGCCACCAGCGCACGGCGCGATGCGGGTTGGTTGGAACGGAATTCGTCGTCATTTCAGGGGTTAAAACCAGGGCTTGAACCGGATTGCGTGCCCCTTATAGTCCCTCGCTCCCGCAGCGCAAGTTACGCGAAGGCAGCAAGCTCCCGCCATGACGATCCGTACCCGCAAGTTCCTCGGCGCCATCCTGCTCCTGGTGCTGGCCACGGTCTGGGCCCTGCTCGGCATGGCCGCGGCGCAGATGCCGTGGATTGCCGAGTCCGGCTGGCGGCAGGCGATCTACTACGTCGTTGTCGGCATGGGCTGGGTGCTGCCGGCGATGCCGATCGTGAGCTGGATGCAGCGTCCCGACCGCGCCAAATCCAATTCGTAGCGGCTCTAGTTCGCAGCGCCGCCGGTCGGTTTCACCGGCGCAAAGGCGACGCCTGACACCAGCACACGCAACATGCGCAGCGAGCGCACACGGCCGTCCCAGGCGATCCGCGGCAGCGCGCGCAGATTGGTCCGCCCCTCCGCATCCACGATACCCGCGATCGTCGACACCGCGCTAACAAAGCCGGCCTCCTCCGCCATGACGACATGGCTACGCCGGAACGAGGTGCGATCCCCGAACGGAAAGGCAAGATGGCGGATCTCGCGCCTGAACGCCGCTTCGGCGACCGCCTTGCCCATCGTCATCTCGCGCAGCGCGGCTGCGTCCTTCATGTTGGTGAGGACTGGATAGTTCACGGTCGCGCTGCCGATCGTGACGAGCGGGTCGGCCGCCAGCTTCGCCAGATCCTCCCAATCCATCGACGCCTCGCGCGAGAGCGCGGCGAGGTCGATCCGGTAGCGCGCGCAGAGGTCGGCGATCGCCGCCGACAGATCCGCCGGCGACAGCGAGCGCAGCCAACTTTCGAGATGCGAAAACAGCGCCTGCTTCTCGGTGCGATCAGTGACGACGAAGCGCTGTTCCCTCTCCCCCATCATCAGGCTGATGCGGCTCTCGCGCGCGATCAACTGTTCGAGCCCGAGCCACCAGGCCTGTCCGACGCCGTCGGGAAAGGCGGTGGGCACGTAGACCGTGAAGGGCACGGCGTGGTGCGCCAGCACCGGATAGCCGAAGTCGATCAGGTCCTTGTTGGCGCCGTCAAAGGTGAGCGCCACGAAGCGCCGCTGCTCCGGCAGCGTCACCGCGCGCCGACAGACTTCATCCATGCCGAGAAAATCGTATTTCCAACGCTTGAGCGCGCGAATGGCGCGGTCGAGAAACTGCGGCGTGATCTCGTGCGAGCGCATTGGCTGAAATCCGCCGCGCCGCGGCCGCACCCGCTCAAAGCGCAGGATGGCGCCGCTACCTCGACGGCCTAGCGCGGCCCGGCCGGTCAACCAGGCCAGCTCGAGGCGCAGCCGTTCCAGCCATCTGTCGTCGGATGCCAATATCCCACCCTTCGCGCCCTTAGGGCGCCTGTTCCCGTTCCCATTGTCCTTACCCTTTGTTGACATTTCTTTGCAAAGGTCGGCCACAGGCCGATTGACGTCTATTTCTGATTTCTCGACAGGTTTCGCGGATGACCATGGCTGCGGCGATGCAAAGCCGGACGGCAGAAGCGCCGGCGCGGTCGGAAGCGAGCCGTATTGCGCATGTCGATATCGTCACCGATCTCGACGCCGCCGAGGCCGTCTGGCGCGGCTTCGAGGAGCCCGGCCATCTCTTCACGCCCTATCAGCGGTTCGACCTGCTGGGCCCCTGGCAACGACTGGTCGGCGAGCGCGAGGGCGCGCGCCCCTTCGTGGTGATCGCCCGCGACGCCGAGCA
>NZ_JALBGZ010000023.1:0-27242 GCF_023006515.1 Bradyrhizobium sp. PRIMUS42 | reverse complement strand
CAGGCGAAGGCCATGTAGCCGCGGCGCATCTCGCCAGTGCGGCCGTGGTCGGCGAATTGCGCGGTCAGCGAGGCGTGGGCGAGGTCGTTCTTGGCGACCACCATCAGCCCTGTCGTGTCCTTGTCGAGCCGGTGCACGATGCCGGGCCGGCGCACCCCGCCGATGCCGGAGAGCGAGGTGCCGCAATGGGCGATCAGCGCATTCACCAGCGTGCCGGTCTCGTGGCCGGCGGCGGGATGCACCACCAGCCCCTTCGGCTTGTTGAGAACGACGATGTCGTCGTCCTCGAACACGATATCGAGGGCGATATCCTCCCCCTTCGGCTCCGGCGGAGCCGCCTCCGGCACGTCGATTATGATCGTATCGCCGGATGCGACGTGATAAGCGGGGTCGCGGACCGCGGAGGCCTTCAGGTGTACTGCGCCCGCCAGGATCAGGGCTTTCAGCCTCGATCGCGACAGCTCCGGCAGACGCGCCGCCAGCACGCGGTCGAGCCGGGCCGAGCCCTCGTCGCCGGCAACGACAACCTCCAACCTTTGCGCAGAGCCTGAGTTTTCCATGACGACGTCTGATACCGCTGTTCCCGAACCGACCCCCGAGCAGGCCGCGCTGTTCGCGCGGGTGCGGCGGATGATGCTGATCGCGGGGTTGACCACGGCGCTGGCAATCTGCGCCGTCCTGATTGCGGTGGGCTACCGCCTTTTCAAGTCGGAGGGAAGGGCGGCCGAGCCCGTGGGCGACATCACCGCCACCCTGCCCAAGGGCGCCAGGATCGTCGCGACCGGGGTCGCCGGCGAGCGCCTCGTGGTCACGCTGGATCTCGGCGGGGTCATCGAGATCCGCACCTTCGACGCCCATACCCTGAAGCCGGCGGGAAAGCTGAAATTTGCCAATGAGCCGTAAAGGCGGCCCGGGTATTCGCCCAAATTTCCACCGTCGTCCTGGCGCAGGCCAGGACCCATAACCACAGGTTTTCGTTGCGTGAATGAGGCCAGCACTCCGATCTGCCTTAACCATTGGCATTCGGGGTGATGGGTCCTGGCCTGCGCCAGGACGACTGGGATGAAACCCTCAATCCCAGCTTGCCGCCGCCAAAATTCGCGGCTATGTCCTGTCCCACACGCTCCCTTCGTCTAGCGGTTAGGACGCGGCCCTCTCAAGGCTGAAACAGGGGTTCGATTCCCCTAGGGAGCGCCACCAAATCCTAAGCCATTGAAAAGCTGAAAACTTTAAGCAATCATGAGCTTAGAGAGGCCGCCTTGCTACACAAACGTAGCCCACAAAGGTGGTCCACAATGGCGGCTTTGAGTTACATGCAACGGCGTGCGTCCGGCACCTACGAATTTCGCAAAAGGCTGCCTGAAGCGCTGGCGGGGAAGCCCGTGCCGTCTCACATGCGCGGTGCTTTCCCCGACCTCATTAATCCGAAAACGCATCGCTTCAAGCGTGAACTTGTTCGCTCCCTCGCGACGAAGGAATTGAAGCAGGCAAAGCGGCGTGACCATCAAGAGGCCCTGAAGGCGGCTCAGCTGTTTGACGCAGCGGTGGAAGCCCTGAAGCCGCCCGCCGCCGTGGCGCTGCCCGTGGACATCGATCTGAAGCAATTAGGCGACGAGGTCTTTGCCGTGTTGCTTGCGGAGGATGAAGCTGAGCGGACGGATGGTGATGACCGACGGCATCTGCAAACCCCTCAGCAGCGAGCAGCGTGGCCCGACCTCGTGTCGGTGCCGCCAAGCACACAGATGGGAATGTCCGCCGATCATGCTCTCATGTACGGTGAACTGCTGCCGGTGTTTGAAGACGAGTTCCGAGCGGCCTACGCCCGTCGTGATCCGAACATCGTCTATCCCGAAACTAACATCGCCCTGAAAGCGCGTGGCATCTACCTGAGCAAATCCTCGCCGGAGTTTCAGAAGGCCGCCCTCGTCGTCCTTGAAGCGCATGTGCGGGCTTACGATGCCATGAAGAAGCGACAGCGCGGGGAAATCATACCGACTCCGGAAGTGGCCGAGCGGGCCACCAATGAGCGGGGGCCCAAGCTCTCCGAGGCGCTGGCGTCATGGGCTGCCGGTGGTTCGGCGCACAATGCCAAGAAGCCAAACGCCAACACGGTGACGGAGGCGGAGCAAGCCATCCGGTACTTCAAGGAACTGCACGGTGATCTGCGGCTCGGCGAGATTACCCGCGAGAGGGCCCGCGAGTTTCGTGATGCGGTCGCCATGGTGCCCGCCGCATTGCCGCGCGATTTCCGCAAGCTTCCCTTGCCGGAGTTGCTCAAGCGGGACCTTTCTAAGTTCAGGCCTCGCGAGGCGACCACGGTGAACAAGATCGTTCAGGTTCTGGGCGGGATCGTCTCTAGGGCCGAACGCGAAGGTTTCCTCGATAAGGTTCCGGGCTTCGTGAATCCATTTGGGAAAGCCATTAGGTTCTCCGTCGATAATCACCAGACGCGACGGACGCATTTCGAGAAGCTCGACTTGAAGGCGATCTTCGCGTCACCCGTATATGCGAATAATGAGCGCCCTGCCGGTGGTGGTGGCGAAGCGGCCTTCTGGTTTCCGCTCATCGGCCTCCTCTCGGGGATGCGCCTCGATGAAATCGCACAATTGCGGATATGCGATCTCCGGCAGGACGAAGACACGAAGCGGTGGTATTTCGACATTGACCGGACTGGCGGACGATCCACGAAGACCAACTCATCCATACGCCATGTGCCGCTGCACCGGGAATTGAAGCGCATCGGCTTGCTGAAGTACCGGGAAGCGCTGCTCAAGCGAGGTGCCAGCTTGGAGAGCCCACTGTGGCCGGAAGTGGATGCCGAGGGCGAGCGGACACGTTCATCAGCATGGTCAAAGTGGTTCGGTCGCTATCTGCGCTCAACGTGCGGCGTGGCGGATACCACTAAGGTCTTTCATTCATTCCGCCATACCTTCAAACGGATGACCCGTGACGCTGGCATCCCCGAAGAAATGCATGATGCCCTCACAGGTCACTCCGGCGGTGGGGTTGGCCGGTCGTATGGCCGGGGCTTTTCGCTGAAGCCACTCGCGAAGGCGATGGATGAGGTTCTAGCCCCCACCGATTTGCACCAACTGAGTTGGTCAAAACCGAACACCGCCCGAGGTTAGGCTGCGCGATACCTCTGAGCTTCAACCTCGTCAATCTGATATTGCCATCCATTGATCTTCCGGACCCGTTCGTAAAAGTCGCGGTCGATCATTGCTGCATCCAGCACGTTCTCAGCGTTACCGCTTTGGTTCGCCTTGCTGATGACGATGGCAACGACAATGCCGACGATGAACCACCACCAATGCGATGTAGCCGATAGGTAGATTCCGCCAATCGCAAAGCCAAGGGCCACCACACGCCAGAGCGTATGTGCCGTGGATGCGCTTGTCATCTTTGAGCCTTTCCGTGCGGCTGAGATTTGCGCCGCCAGATTGTTGTCAATCCCGAGGTTAAGATGTCCCGAGTTGCGGAGGCTCACCATCTGATCGTGCGTTAAGTTGATGGTTCGGCAGTCGAGAATAACTTTCGTCATAGCTGCTCCCGGCAATCCAAAGTGCTGCAACAAATGTGCAATATATTGCGTCGCATTAGATTGCAACAAGCTGTCGCTATGTGCGCATGTCAGAGGACGTGCGGCGCTTGGTAGGTGGCAACGTGAAGAGGCTGCGGATGGCGGCTGGAATTACGCAGGCGGAGCTTGCCGATCTAGTAGGTGTCGACCGGGCCTATATCAGCGGGCTGGAGCAAGGAAATCGGAACGCGACCATTGTTAGCCTTTGGCACGTCGCTCAAGCCTTGGAGACGCCGATCCGCCTCCTTTTCGATGAGTCCAAGAAATCGCGCTGACCGATCGTACAGGGACCATTTGGCGAAACCCGTCCGGTCTCTGCCCGATCACTTTGAGCACCGACTAAGGGGGCCGAGGTGTCTCCGATAGTTGCCGAAGGAATGCCTCTACGCTTCGTAGATAGCTTATGTCCTTCCTCCCCGCTAAAGGCGCTCTCCCTTGCCTTAGGGTGATGAGGGCCTATTGGTCCGCAGCCATTCCGGCATGCCACCAAAGCCCCATGGCGGACGGATTGAAGGTCATTCCTTTCGGGGGAGCAAGGCGGTAGGGCAGCGGCACACTAACCCATTCCTTCAAGGTGCTCCTTCAAGGAGATCGATCTTGTGGCGGTGGTGTGACCAGATTGGCTTCATCAACCCGAAAGCCCCCCGGGAGTGTGTCGTGAATGGAGACCACGAAGGTCATCCTTCGGGGGGAACGCTCGGGTGATGACGGTCTCGCTGCCATCGCCGCTTTGAGGAAAAGCAGGCTACGCCTCTGAGGCAACCCGCCCAGTTCTCCACCTCCTAGGTCTTTAACAGAGGCGTAAGCTCGAAAATGTCTATTTTGCAGGACCAACCTCGACTTTTATGAACGCGCGGGATTGGGCCGAGCCAGCGCAAAAGGCATACTTCATCGCGGCCTTGGCGGCTTCGGCATCCGGCTCCGGTACAAGTACGGCGTCATGAAGGGGCAGCGCGGGGATGCCTCTGACGAAGAGGTGCGTAACCACGGCAATCAACAGTTCGCTTTCGAGGAACATTAATTCAAAACCGATGCCGGTTCCGAATAGATGGGCAATCGGCTCGTGCTTTTGTTCGAGCAGTGCCAACGCTTGCTTGAGGTTCAATTCGGGAAGCAATGGACTGCAATCGCGCGGCCAACGCTTCAAGGGGCCTCGCGTGAACAGCAGCGCATTAAGGAGCAGCTTCCAGCCATCGCGTCCGGTGCCGTCTCCCATCACATCGTAAAGGTCTCCGGCAGGTTGCGGCGCTCTGGCGCGGACGTAGGCGAGACGTGGAAAGAGTTGCTGGTAGTCAACATCGGCCACCGGCTTGCCATTCATGCGAATCTGCCGGAATCGATCCTTGCGCGGCATCGTCATCCAGAAGCCTCCGGAAAGCCTGCCGCCCTGTTGCCAGCTTTTGTTATTGAAAGTCCTGCGGACTGTTCGCCGGTAAGACGCGATGATCTCGCCCTCCTTGCCGACCCGGGCTGAGTCGTGAGTGCCGGTCAATTCAATATCGGCATCGAGGAGCCAATCATTGATACGTTGAACTCCCCTGCGAAGCGTCCTCGTTTTTAGGCTGTCGGAGTAATTCACCAACGCCGCGTTGCCGTCTTCATCTCTGCCCGCCTTGAGGATGAGAATTTCCGGCTCTTGCTCGCGACGGAACGAGGCCGGTGTGACCTTCGGAAAGCCCTTCCCAAAATCAGCAACCGCGTTGAACAGCGACGGAGCCTTAGCCGTTTTTGAGAACCGATAGCCTTTCGCGACGCGTTTGAGGAACTTCAGTCGCTCCAACAGTTCAAGCAGCCCAAGGAAGTGTTGGCCGTAGACCGGGTTCCGGTAGCGGTGCGAACCCCACATTATGTTGTTGTCGAGCGGAATGGCGAGTGGCGCATCTTCACAAACGAGACCTTGCATAAGCAGATTGCAGGCAACGGCCTCAACCGCGCTGGCGAATTTGCGCCGGTCTTCATCCTTGCGGGCACGAGAGCGAAGTCCGAGCTTGTCTTCCGTTGCGATCAGATGTTGTGTGAAGCGGCCAATGGCTTCCCTCAGCTCCGGGGTTCTCGCCCGCAACTGCGGATCGAACCGCATGTGCTGAGTACTCAGTGCCGTGGCTCCAAGAATCTGTGATCAAAGTGACCGGCTTGATGCCCCAACATGTGCGTACCGTTATCCGGCCACCAGATATGGCGTGCGAGAGCCCGCGACCGCAAATTATCCGAGGCCTGCAGTTCGCAGAGTGGGATGACGTCCGTATCGCTTGACCTTCAAGGCAAGGACGGCGGGAAGGTGCTTACTCACGACCCATTCGAGCTCGCGCTCAACGGTCCGGCCGATCAGACGCAAGACCGGCCCAGACGACCTGGGAAAGGCATGGAGTTCGGTTTGGCGCTGTCTGCCCTGATGGTCAACAAATGGCCAGCGCTTATGGGTACCGCTTGCAAGGCGATGCAGGGCCTTTGCGATCTGCACCGTTCGAAACTCTTTGGTTCGGTGTGATCCCGGGTCTTCCTCGATCAGCGCCGAAACGGCCAGCTCGATGATGACGAATCGCTTGGGCTTGACGCCTGCGACACGAAGCCGCGCAAGTGCGATGCGAGCCCGTTTGGTGGCCGACATGCCCTTGAGTCTCGTGGCGATCTCCGTGGGGCCCGCCTCTTCTAGTCGTAGTGCGATGGCATTGAGGGCAGCCCTGATGAAGCGATCGGATTCGGCCCGGAGCCGAACATAGGAAGTCGCAGCAGCAAGGTACGGCTTTAGTTCGGCCGCGCTGTACGTCCCATGCCAGTGCGAGCCGTGTCGGGCTCTGTGCTCCACGTGACGGCGGCAGTGGAAAGCCGCGAGTCCCGTGCCGGCTGCTCGCATGGTGAGATTGCGGCAACCCGGGATGGAGCAGTGAAGTGCACCACCGGTATTTCCGAGGCGTTGTTTGATTGAACGCGAGCCCACGCTACGCGTCTCCGAGCGTATCTCGCATAACGTATACCCCTGGTGTTTTGTACCTTTCTGGATTCGCTAGGCGATCTCTGTACGCTTCCTCTGCAACTCGAGCGACAACGTCTTTGGTTTCGGCGATTAGTGCCCGCTCGTCGGCAGTTTTCGGGAGGCGCGGCTTGAGGTCTGCGATTTCTTGGGATGCAAAAAGTTGCCTATAGGCGCCATGACCATCAGCAGAAGTCCGACTTTCACGAAGCTGTTGAAAGAGAGTGTTTTCCTGCGTCGGCCAGAAGTTCAGCTTTTCCATAACGCATTCGAAGCGAGGCATCTCGGGATCGTCCATCAGAGCTGCCTCAATGCCAATCGTTACGCCGTGCGCCAACATTACAGAGGGTGATTTCTCGCCGCCGTATCCATTCAGATAAACACGTGTGTCGTCCGGCTTGACCCAGATGCAACTATACGCAACAGGCGCAATGCCGTTGAAGCGCTGCGGCGGTTCTTTGTGCCTTGAATGGGGAAAGAGAAGGTGAGGCCGAGTCGAATTCTTGGTCATGCTAGTCCGCTTCGTCGATTGCGCTTCGCAGGCAGCCGGAAACTAGAAAAATCGTTTCGATCGTGTCAATCCCCCCACAGGGCCCTACCTTCCAGAAGTGCTTGTGCTGCAGGGGTTTCTTGCATCCGGTAGGGTGCCCCACATGGTGCCGAGCACCCGCGCCTACACCTCACGATCCTTCCACGGTGCCTATCATGCAGGGGGTCGGGGGCTTACTGGTTTCAAGCCGCATACCTGACCCTACTACCCACCTCAACCGTAGGGCACTGCGGCGCACCCGTATCTCATGGTGCCGCTCTTCGCAGTACCCTTGCGACCTGTACCCCTGTCCACTCGGTGTGTCCTCGCGAGGTAGGGATACCTCTGTCGGTCAGTGCACGAGCCAGCCCTTCATGGGACGTCACCCCTTGGCCCTGTAGTTCTCTGAGGGTTGGCATGAGGTCCTGCGCTCGCCGGTCGGCTATCGTTCCGCGGGCGACCCTGCTTGCTAGATGTGCTGCCGTGGATATCGACGCTCCCCGGAAGCCTCCAAGCTTGACGCCCCGCTTCTTGGCGGCTGCGAGGGCCGCCTTGGTCCGTGTGGAGATGAGGCCCGCTTCCAACTCCGCCACGGCGGCCATCTGTTGGAGCATAAATCGCCCGGTGGGACCTTCGATTGCGGGCAAGTCTGCGAAGCGAACTTCCACGCCGGATTCCAACAGCCGCGAAAGAAACGCGACTGACCTCGTAAGGCGATCCACCTTGGCGACGACAATAGGAGCGCGATGAACGCGGGCCGCAGCGAGGGCCTGCTCTAAGGCCGGTCTGTCGCTTCGGCGTCCACTCTCAACCTCCTTAAACTCCGCGATGACTTGCCCGTGTTCCTTCAGGTAGGCCGCGACGGCGGACCTCTGTGCAGCCAATCCAAGGCCGGATGCTCCCTGCTTCACGGTCGATACGCGGTAGTAGGCAACAAAGCGATTGATCGTAGATGACATGAGGGGCCCCGACACTTGCAACGACGTCCGTTGCCACAAACGTAAGGGCTTTAAAATGTCTTGGCGACGAGTTACGTGTGAGTCAAATCGACTCAGGTACGGCGCAATTTCACCGAGATGCTATCATTCGCACCGCAAGTGTCCGCGGAATTGATGAGGGCTGAGCGGGGTATGGGGGAAATTTGCTGAGCCGCTGTCGCGAGGGCATGTCTTAGATTTGACACCCCCTGGCGATTCCGGCCGGGATCGGCTTGCGACCGACCCGCACGCCCCACGGGAGCGTTCACCTGACCGTTGAACCCGATACTGCGGTTCTTGTGCCGCCACCATGCTGGCTGAAGCGCGGCCTGATTACAAGTTTCTGCGGTCGAATGGTGTAGCGCTTGTCAGTGCTTCTTTGAGCCCAAATGAGGGCTTCGCCCGGCTTAAGTGCGGCGAGTTGAGCTTCATTTACCTCGTCGAGTGCAGCGATCGCACCTTTTAGATGTTTGAGCCACTGCGGTGATGTCATTCGATGAAGGATCAGTACTGAAGTCAGCTCCACGACAGCACGGGGAACGGAGAGCGGGTCTTGACTGGCAATGACTACACTTGTGGCTTGGTGTCGCATTTCGCGAATTGTCTCGACGACCTGGCCAATCAATGCGGATTCTGCCATGTACTTATGAGCCTCGTCGAACACGACCAGCTTGTTAAATTCCCGGCTCTCATGCCTTTGAGCCGAAAAAATTCTGAGCATCACAACGAAAAGCCCAAGCGCTTCATCCTTTTCAATCCATTCATCACGCAAATCTACTATTACTGTGCGGCCCGGACGAAGAAGCTGGCCCATTCTCTTGCTATCATCGATGTATGGTTCGGCAAGGCGAATTCTGTCTTCGGCAAGCTGGCGTGCTCCCTTCGACAATTCGGCTGCTTCAATCTCGCGACGGAAAACATCCAAGGTCAAATCACCTCGGTGCCGCCGCATGATCGCGACCAATTGGCGGACGTACAGAGAATCATTGCCATAAGCACCCAGAAGGTACTTCCAGCTTTCAGCGCCGAGTTCTGCCGAGCTGAACTGGATTGGCTCTACATCTACTCCGGGATATTCGCCTCTACGCTGCTCCACTTTTGCAGCTGGCACGAGCAGCACCACGTCTTGTAGTCCCTTAGGGCGAGCGCCGTAATCCGATAGCAGTCTTTCTACTTCGGATTGTTTCTGATTGGGATGTATGGCTGCCGCGTGTTCAGGTTCGTAGGCATCAGATTTATGATAATGAAATATGACAGTGGCGAGTGGAGACGGCAAAACATTGATGCCGGGAACTGGAGTGGTCGCCATTTCAGCGATTGCGCCGAGTGTGTACGATTTTCCAAAACCCTGAACACCGAACAAACTAATGGTGTTGCAACCATTCAGATCGATTGCGACAGTTTTATCAGCGCTCTTTCCGAGGACCCCGAATTGCGGTGAGAAGTCGCTCGCTCCCAATAAAATATCTGCCACCCCCAAAGTATCAGTCCCGGCCTGAGGAGTGTTAATCGGCGTGTAGGGGCGATTGCTACTTGGATGCCAATCGTTCGTCGCTTCAAAAGACGCTTCCGCTTCTGGCCCCTCCGCTGTGTGCACGATTTCATTTGCGGCCGTTGGTGGTAGCTCAATTTCGGCTAACGTCGGCCTCTCAACCAGCGGCACAGCAAGTAGGGACCGAAACGACTCGAGCTCCGGGTTAGAAATAGCAGGCGCGAGCGATGGCTCGAGGTAAGACCTTCGACCATCAGCCACAGAGCTTCGTTTGCTCACTCGCTCGGTATGGCGTTTGACTGCAAAGGATAGGAGCTGCTGAGCGACATCGCCACCAAATCGATAGACACGAAATCCGGGTTCCTCCTCATCCTCATGAGTACCAATGCCCGCGCGTTCGAAAACGACACCAAGCGATCGAATATCAAATTGGTAGCCCTGGTCGAGCCTTTCAATCTTTGCCAAAGCGGATTCACCGGCTGCTTTGGTTAGTAGCTCGTAACGGACCGCACGCCGAACGTAGAATGATAGGATGGTTCCGAGCTCCTTCGCTTTCAACGCGAAATCTGCTCTTGGCAGCGCGTAGTAGTGAGGATCGAAAAGCTCACGAATACGTGCTTCAGTGTTCTCGACCTGATCGTACATGTTCCTGTAGAGCTGTATACGAGCGGTTGAACCAGCCAGTTCGGTTCTTAGCTTTACCTCGACGATGTCGAGGCGAAGGGTGTTGTTATTTCCAAACCCGACTAACAGAAGATCAGCACGTTTCTGAGAGGACACCTCCTGTTCAGCTTCTTCCCGCCGAAACCAACTTCTATGCGCGTCGAGCGGAATAACGATGCGGTCGGAAAGAATGCCGACCCGCTCCAATAGCCATCGGGCCAACAACAGCCCCACAACTTCAGACGAATGCGTTCGGGCGGATTCGAACCTCAAGGCAAGTCGTCCGGAAAGGGACCGAATGGCTTCCAGAACTACTGCCTCATCTCCATCACTTAACAAGAGTTCGAATCTGGAGAGAGCGGGCCGAATTAGGCCTTCCAGTTCGATGGTGCTTCGGGTTGTAAGAAGAAGGCGTTGGCGATCCTCGTTCAAATATTCGGGAGCAAAGTCAAGAAGATACCCTGCTTCGTTTGCTGCGCTAGGGCTATCAAAATAGTCCAGTCCGAGATTGCGGTCGATAGTAACTACCCAGTCGCTATAGTCGTGCACCCGTCTCAAGAGCGCCTGGGCGTTTGGATCCAAGTTCAAAGCAATGACCGGAGCAAAACCCGGAGCTGGAGTCTTGCCGAGTGCAACGGACGCGCCGAGGCACTGCATTACAGCCAGAGCAGCTCCCGTGTCCGGACCTGACGAGCTCGGGTCAGGTTCAGCACGAAGGCCTTTAGTCCAGCCAAAAAGTTGTCCTGAAGTTTCGATTTGCACTTGTGGTTCTTGAACCAATCCTGAAACGAAGGACCCGCGCCTCAAATGGTCGACACGCGCGACGCGGCTGTGGGCAATGAACTGCTCGTGCAGTATCGAGACATGGGCCGCGTAGCGTTCAGGCGCTTGCAAAAACTCTTCTATCGTATTCCTTGCGAAGACCAGCTTCGGAAGCAAATGGTTACTGGAGGCTAGCGTAAACTCATCATCTTCGCTCACCTGGCGTTCGGGATCGAGAAGAGCCTCAAGCCCGTCGGCAACCAAATCAAGTTGGTTGGTCGCTGCAAAAAGATGGACGGCGTATCTTAGTGCGGGCGCAATTCTCTTATCAATGCTGATCCGGCGGCGCTCAACTGCTCGCAAGACGTCCGCAACAAATCTACCATCGCCTGGGTTGAACACGTTCAGCCGCAACTGCTCAGCATAGGGATGCTGCTGCAGATACTCAAACAATCGTGTTGCGATGTCCTCAGAGCTTACTGTGCTAAGCGCAACCGAGCGATTACCCATTCCCATTGCACTGATGATTCGATCCCGTGCCGCAGCGGCGTCGAGCGGAGCATCTGCCATCCCTCGATCCGGTAGGTACAGCGGCCAGAAAGGGGTAAGGGGGGTATGCTCGACATACCCTCGGCCTTTGCGATCAAAGACTACCAAAGGCAAGTTAGAGGGAATGAGGTCGTTCCTGAGCTGCCCAATGAATCTACGCCAAGATGGCACGGCGTGAGTTGAATCCGACCAAGATTTAATTGAGTTCGCACATAACCTCGCATGCGCAAGGTGCCATGCTAGCCGGAGTGGATGCGTCGGTGAGAGAAGAAGCGCTCGTCCCGGGTCGCCTACAGAGGAACGCCACCGCAGCTCAACAAGGTCCAAGGACGCAACAGCTTGTGGTCTTATACCGTTGGCGCCTCCAGCTTCGAGTGCAAACGACCCCAGCTTAACATACGCGTCTACGTACTTATCTATGGCGGCCTGATGATTAAGTAAATTGACTGTTTCTACGATTCCCGCCCGTCGGGTAAGCTCATCGGAGTCGGCGCCCTCGGCAATATGGTCTCTGAGAATTGAGCGACACACTTCCGCGCGTGCATTGAAAAATGCATTGACTAGGGGATTGTCCGGCAAGAAGTCTTCGTCATAATTTAGTTCAACGTCCGCTGCAGATCGTACCCTGGAGAGCGAAAGGTAGTGCTTTCCGATACGTTTCGGATTCTGAAGAATAGCAAGCTGAATCTTCCTCAGTAGAGAGGGCACAGAGATTGCCAATCCTGCGAAGCCGGGGCTTTCGAGCTCAAAATGGACGTCAGAGCGGGGCGCTGCTCCTACAGGTTCGTCCCACGCGCCATTTGCATCACCTATGCTAGGCAACTCATCTTGTGTCTTTCTCCCGAGAGCCTTCGCTGCGACGTGCATCCATCCGTCTAGAAGTGAAGAGACCAATACCGATCTAGAATCCGCGGGTTGCGGAATGGTGTCTTCGCGAAGGACCAAAAATCTTTCGGATTCATTCTCCGCGCGGCTGGTCGCGTCTTCCGGGTCGATAAGTCTCGGGCTGGCATTGAGGAGGGCGCCGTCGGTGTCGTACGCTTCAACCTTTACGTAGTACGTGCCCTCTTCTAGGAATTGCAGATCTGTGACTCGTACCGATCTCGTAATACGAGCGTTGGGACCCGACGTCCGTGGGTAGTTATTGCTTTCCCACGCAACTGACGGCCCTTCATCTTCAACGGAGAGGATTTGAATACGGAAGTGCTTCCAGGAAGGATACTGACTTGGTTTAGGCGCTGAGCGAAAGGCGACTTTGAGAACATCTTTTCCAGCCAAATTGAGCACTGGAAGCCGGACCGCTCCGGGTACAACGTCGGCACCTTGGACAGGGAGCGTAAGCGGCTCCAAGATCAAGCGCAGCTCTTGCTCATTTAATGTGTCGGAGAATTGCCATCTATCGAACGCAAGATGACGATACCGCTGGTCACAGGCGACGTGTTTAGCCCATATACGTATATCGTCCGATTGCCGATCGCGTAGAAAGCGAAACAAGTCTGGCTGAAGTGTGTTGGGCGTCACGCGGAGGCGTGCAAGTCGCGACTGCAATGGCTGCGCAATATCCCCCAAAAATCCGCAGACAGCCTGATTGCGGGATAGCCACTGGATATGAGAACCACGAGTGAAAAGAGCGAAGTCGGGTATTAGGCCTAAGGCATAAAGTGCACCCCCGGCACTCTCAGGAGTTCCACCGTTTTTCTTGACGGTCAATAGATACTGCACTTCTTCATCGGCATGTCGCGTGAATTTTTCAAGTCTAAGTCTGCCGAGCATCTCACGCATTGCGTCATGGAGCGGCTTTTCGACTTCCTTGAGAAGAGACTCGACCAAATCGTTGGCGACTGAAGTCATGGAGAGTTCAGTAAATGTCGCAATATCGAGAGAGTCCTCTGCCGCGTTCCGCAGGCCTTGCGGTATGAACACTAATAACGGCTGCTCCAACGTGTTACGAAGTTCGATGATTTTTGTGGGTGTTGCCTGCCAATCTTCGGAGCTTATTTCGTCGGTTAATACTTTAGCAGACCATCGAGTCTCGCCTTGGAGCTTCTGGCAAATGTGCCGCATAACCGAGGGGGGCAGAGACGTCACCCGAAGACGCTGACCGGTACCTGCCTTCTCCAAGGCGCTGACCATCATCGGAAAGATTTGCTTCGCCACAAATTCGTGGAGGTCGTCCTCAGTTGCGTTCGTGATCAGATCAGTCATTTGCGAAGTCATGCTGAGTGAGAATATACCGCGGCTTGACGGTCTGCGCGTTGTAGGCGTCACTTAGGTCGTCATAAAAGCCGATTTCGCGGAGACGATCTTTCAACGCCCGAAGATTCTCCCGGAATGCGCGGTGCTCGTCGAGCGTTGTAGGCTTGCGACCAGAAAGCGTCGATGGGCCTATCACAAAGCCATATCTCCTCTCAATCCAACGCAAAAAGTCGTCGATTAGCATCGGCTCCGTGGAGAATTGCCTGCCTATGCCTTCGCCATCTGCGCGTAACACCGCTAGCTGTACAAACACTTCCAGTAGTCGTCCCCCCAGGTGCCAACGACGAGGGTTTGCTTTCGATCGCCCCTGTATGAGCGCTCCAAAGGAAGAATTCTTCTGAAATAACTTGTCCAGCATCTGAACAAGATAAGTCATATGATGCTTCTGGCGGATATGACTCACGATTTCGATGAATGTATCAAAAGGCGGTAGGCCGGCGTCTAAGATCGACTGTACTTCGAGGGGCATTTCCTCATTATCTTCGTTTAGCCGTCTGAGTTCCTTCAATTGCGCTTTGAAATCTGCCTCGAAACCATCCGGCGGATCGGTCAATAGCGCAACAACTTCTGCTGGCGACGTTCCCAGCTTCTCCTCTTGCGCATAGCGCAGGAGCTGGTTCACGGAGAATATCGATTTCACCAGGTGAATTAGACCGCTGTATTCGCTTGCAGCGTCCTGCTGAGCGAGCTGCGCCATGCGAGTTCGGAAATCGCTCCCCATATCGACCGTGAAACTGAGCTGGTAGGGGCAGTCCTGGAACGGCTCGGCCGCTGCTCCTTGGACAGGACACGATTGGCACTTCGTATTTGGTGCCCGATCTTTCACCCACCCCGACAATTGGCGGCCGACCCGAAGCGTGAACAGTCCGATGTGCAATCCAAAGATGGCCTTGAGATAATCAATCATTACCGGCCTGGGGATCACATCTTGGTAGGCCAATAGCCGTTGGACGTCATCACCCAATATGCGCGACTGGCCAACGCAAACTGGAGCAAAACTAGCAACCTTCTCCCCGGAAGGATGCATGTTCGGCAAGTCCTCGACCAACTTCAGCACTGTTAGGGTCTCGAGATCCAGATGTGTTGCGCCATCAAATCTGCCGGTGGCAGGGTCTCGTCCTCGCTCCAAGTACTTTCGTAGATCCACCAATGCTTGCCGATCGCCATGCTCCAGCATTGCGTAGAGGGCATCGGCGTGATTGTAGTCGCGGCAATACTTCGAAACGCGTATCTTGTGAGCATCAAGATGGAGTGGCCGCAGCGATGCGATAGCTTCAGTGGGGCGATTTCGATTCACTAAGTCAAAGATATCTGTTTCGAGCCATTGCTGAGCAATTTCTTTATTCTCGAGAACACCCGTCACACCGGGCATGGCCGCCAGCGTTTCAACATGAGCGCGAACCTGCTCGAACTCCGCCTTAGCACGTCCTCGTGTAGCGGGACGCGTTCCATCGCAACGCAGTAAGAGAAACAAATTGATAAGAACGCGATCGAGGTCGACGTTTTTGGGATCCGGATAGAACACCTTTGGATTTCGAAATTCCTGATCTTGCTTCCTCAATTTCATTGGGATGCTTCCGCTGGGATCATATGAGGAGAGAGTTTAAGGGATATGCCGTCGCTGCTGCCCTGGGCTTCAATCTCAAAGAAATTCTGGTCATCGGGCGTTACCAGTAGTCGATCGAAGTGGGTGGCGAGGAGTTCGTTCCGGAAGATAAGCAAATTCACGAACAGGCCCTGCAAGTCACTCATAGTTGGACGATAGCCGCTGCGGATCAATTCCAGCATCTCCAGCAAATCGAGAGAGATCCTAAGGCGGGCGTGTCCATTCCCGTATTCAGATATCAACTCCACAAAATCAGGAGCATACTCTAGGTATTGTACATTGACCGGGGAGGGTACGCGCACTTCGAAGCTTTCCTTCGGAAAGAGCCGATAGCTTCGAACCTTCGCGTCTTTGATCCGGCTAATGCGCAGTGCCAGAAAATCTTTGGAGACCTTCGAACTAAGAAGCCCTTCTGTTAACGACATGGCGTCAATTGCGATATCTCTTAACCGACGACAGGCATCGAGACGCTTCTCTTCGACTGGTTGCTCAATTATTTCTTCGAGCGTCTTTGATGACCTGTACGGAAGTTGCTGCTCCCAACCGGCGTCCCTTCTCTCGAAAAAAGAACGCCTCCGCCAATGCGCCAGAGCAGCGCGACGGGAATCAATAACATCCTTAAGTTCGACTTCGTCGCTCAGTTTCAATGCGCTGTTCCAGAGCTCCCCCAGTATCTTTTCCGCTTCGTTGGATCGCTTTTCATATGTCATCCAAGGCACAGCGGTGTGAGGGGCGTAATCAAGTCGGCGATCTAAGGTAGGGAGATTGACAAGACCTACGTCAGTTTCTCTAAGTCTCCGAACCAAGCGATCGACGGTGCGCTCGTCGCGGAACTCATCTCGATTTCTCCGCTGCTGCATTGCCGCAGGCTCGCGATCTGCAAAAGCCTCAGGATAATAAAGCGATGCAAGCGCTTTAGTAATGCCCGGATCTCGACGGCTAAGGAGCTTTGCTACATCGTCGCAGCTGTGATCGCGCAAAATCATCCAAGAGAGGGCCGAGCGGAGATCGCGCATCGTAATGTGAGCACGCCGGCGTAGGTGAACGATCTCGAACAGCCGTCGTACGCGTCTTCGGGTTTCTATACCAGACGCCGGATCACCAAGCGTATCAACGTTGTGTTTAATGGGGCACCGAACTTTGTGTTCACATGCTTCGCAAGGTACCCAGAGGTCGTCGTCGAGCATCTTAACTAGTTGCTTCTCGATCAACGACTCATCGCCCCCTGCTGTGACGGCCCGAAGATTCAGATTAACCAGTAGAGCTCGGTCGGGCTGCGCTTTGCCAGCTAACGCGTCATGAACGAATCCGTTGAGCCCAACGAAGTTTTCTGCGAACCGGCTGTGCGCGAGGAAATCAAGCAGGCGACCTTCGTTTATGGCGATAAGGCGTGCGGCTCTCTTTCCTAGGCCTACTAATGTTGGTCCTTCGAACGGAGCGAAAAATTGTGCCAGCACTTCGTCGCTGGTACGATCGCCCTCATCTTGAGAACCATCGTAGTTCGTTTCGTAGTCGACGCCGTCGCGGCTCCACCGAGAACCATTCCCACTACGAAGGCCGACTACAGTGGTACTGGCGTGGAAGGACTTTTCTATTTGCTGAAGGAATGCGGTCTTACCATCACCGGCATTGCCCGTTACGATTACGAGTCGAAAATTTCCACTTGCGATAGCCGGTGCTAGCTTGTTGTCCAGACGGGTGGGGACATACGTAATCCGAGCAATTTCGTCCAACCCTCTCGTGCCAGAGTTTGTTTCACGCGCCTGACTATAGAGTGTGAGTAGCCGCGTCACGTACGGATTGTAATTCCGCCGTGCTGCTTCGTCGGGCGAAAGAGTTAGGCCAGGAAACCTTCCTTCGCGCGAGACGGATTGTGCCCGGGCCGCGTAAACGGCTTCGATTGATTTAAACGCTTCGAGCATTTCGAAGGCAGACTGAAAACGCCCGATTCGAGTAGGTTGGACGGCTTTAAACAAAAATGTATTCAGCTCGGGCGAAAGAGCGTCGAGCTCCGGTACGATATCATTTGGGAAAAATGGGCTTCCCGTCGACGGATCGTCTTGAGGGTATGGATGCCGCTGGATTATCAATTCATACAGCACGACTCCCACAGAAAATAGATCGTCCTGTTCGGCCCACGTTGGCTGACCGGCATCCGGTGGACAATATCGCGGTGTTCCTGCCCGACCGGAAGCATCACCGATGAATGTTGCTATGTTGAAATCAATCAGCTTTAGCCGATCATTCGGCAGCTCGAGCAGTAGATTTGCTGGCTTTATGTCTCTGTGGACCATATTGGCAGCATGCACGGCGGCCAATCCATCAAGAAGCTCGGTACCTACGCGCTTAACATCTGGCCAAGCGAGTCGTTTGCGTCCGTCGCAGTAGGGCTCGATTGTCTCGCCCTCGATGAATTCATAGAGGACATAGGGAGTCTGATCGGGCGGCGCGAGGCGATCCATCCATATTATCTTCGCAACGTTGGGATGCGTCGGCATCTTGCCTGCGTCGCGCCACTCATGGATCGTAAGATCCTGATTGCTAATATTCGTAAGTAGCTTCATCGCGTAAGTTTTTTGGTGGTCTAAGTGAAAGACGCGATATGCGCGCGAAAATGCTCCTTGACCAAGAAGTCCGTCAATGCGCCACACTCCGTCTACAAGACTTCCCGCTTCAAACCTTGCGGGCGAGGCTTCGGGGGGCAATATATCCGTAGAGGAAGAACCGGCACTCAACAGGTCTTGAAGGGCTTTCCCTGCATGCAGTGCACTTGGTCGTTCGTGAAAATTGCTTACCTTGAGAAGATTCAGGATCAGTTCGTCAAGACGCGGATCAACGCCTTCTCGGAGTTGGGAAGGCAACTGCGAGGGTATGCCGCTAGAAGAACGAGCCTCGCTGGGCTTGGCGAATGGAACCTTGTCAGTGAGTAGCTGATAGAGAAGCACGCCAAAGGAATACATATCTGATGCGGTGTCAAAATCGTAAGCAGATACGTTCTCGAGCTCGGGCGGAATGAACGCTAAGTTTCGCCTCGCTTCGGTTCCTTCGAATACCGAAATGTTTCCCTCGAGGAAGGCGCGATCGAAATCAGTCAACCGGGGGATATGGTCAAAGCCGACCAGGACTGCTTCGGGGCAAACATTTCGATGCACCACGCCGCTAGTGTGAATTTCTGTGAGGGCCGATGCGACACCCGCCGCAATCTCGAGACGCTCCCGCAGCGTAAGCTGCTCGCGATCAGGGTTGTTGAGATACCCATGAAGGGTGCCGTATTCGGACCATTCGGTAACTTCATAGAATTCATTGTCATCATCAATGAAGTCAAAGTGCAGGACAGGAAGGAGATTCGGATGGCGACCGATCTTCGCCACGGCTTCGGTTGGGCGACGGATGATCGCTTTCCGCTTTTCAACGGCTTGGGGGGTCCCGCTCCGATCTAGTCTCCATGTTCGAACCCGAAAGCGACTGGTGTCATCCGCAAAGTGCGCACGCTTCGCGATGTATTCTCCACAGTAGTCATCTGCATAGAGCGTTTCTATGATCTCGAAGCCCGCCACACGCCGCCTAGGCCCTCGATTACGGCTTGCCATTCGACCGAGAAGGGCTTTTTCTATGTGAGCGTAAGCGGGTTTAACATTCGATGCGCGTGGCCCCAATCGTTTGGAATCTTTCAGCCACGTGGCAGCACTACTCAAATGAACGACGTGTCCGCCCCAATTGCCATTAATCTGTATCTGAGTTCCGTCCGGTACAATTAGCAGGGGATCAATATATACACTATTGGCTAAAGCTCGGAGCTCACCCTTCAGAACCTTGCACTTTGTGTTTGTCAGCCAGAGGGGACACCTCTTTGGACTTTGGTTGAGCAGCCATTCCTGATCGTCACCACTAAGGCGGCCGTACCATTCTTTTTCTTCGACTACGTAGATGGCGTGCGGAGAAATTACAACGAGATCGAATTCGAAGGCACCTAGATGCTTGTGCTTGATCTGAAAGTTGGGAATCAAAATAAAATCGTCAGGCAGCTCCCGTTTTAACTGCTCGCATACGCGCGGCTCAAAGGGGCCCACGAAGCCACCTCCCGAAGACACGTCAATCACACGAGCCATTCTGGAAGTACCTCTTCTTCGATTATCCGAATAGCCTCAGTTTCGGACGCAGTCGCCCGCATCCGGGCTAACTCCGCGTCGGAAGTAAGTGAGTCAACTAACCTTGCGTCAGTAGAAGATAGAGTGGGGTAAGGTAGCTTCAGAAGCAGATCGAGCCGGACGGAGGGGATGCTTGTCCCTACTGCTGTCGATTTTAGTAGCGCTTGCCCGACGGCAGTTGACAAAAACGTGTACGCGACAGCCCGATGCCCTTCACGAGGTAGAAGTCTCAGAATGTCCTGTGTAACTCCGCATTTGTCGCCAAGGTGGCTGGCTAATTCAACTTTCCCAAATAGCGATCCCTCAGAAAGCTGACCGTGGCTTCCTGCTAATATTGCATTGGATGGCACGAGCAGCTGTCGGTCCGGAATCGCCGGCCGAGCGATTCTGCGGGGGACGGGACGCATAAGAAAAACGTCTCGCTGTGACATGAAATCGATGCCATAGGGGCGATCACACTCGATCCGAGAGAAGCGTGGTCCATTGAATGCGCCGCCATCTTCTATTGCGTCCCGCAAGCGGAATTTCCAAGCAGAGCTGAGGTGCGAAAAAGCTCCGCGAGTCGATGCAAAATTCCATGCTGAAATCGTGTCAAGCGGGCCGTCCCAGATTACTGCCGAGATGCGCCGATCGGTCACCATCTCTTTTGCGGCCTGTATGTCTTGCAGCTGATCGACTACTGCGCGAGCGCTCCTTAACTTCTCGTCGTATAACTCACGGTCTTTGATGGTCGCTCTAACAAGCGAAGCAACCCGGCTCGTCGCTTCATTGCTAACGAGTGGGATTGGTAGCGTTCCAAAAAGATCATCGCGAAACCTGAGAATTTTCGTCCCATAACTAGTCGATCGAATGGCTCTAACGCCGGTGGGGCTAGCCAAAAACGCGTAAGCGAAAAGTGAAATATCGCTGCCGGGCTCCTCAAAAACGAGAGACATGGCATCTGGACCAACGTACTTGCCGGCCAAGCGCCGGTCGGCGATTATTGATCGCCCATAGAGCTCGTTTTCTCCTAAAGTACCTGCGCCCGCGACAAGCACGTCGAAACGAGCGATCTCATGGGCGTCGGGGTTTCCCATCGAGTCGCGTCTGATAATTCGGCCTCGCGGTTCGGAGGCGAACATATCGGACTGAGATAAAAGTTCGATGCCCCGCTCAGGGGCGCAGTCTTTGCGGGTAAAGACCGTTCCGTAAGCAGGTCCCATTCTCAAGAGCAGGTCGCGAAGCGGAACTGAACGGCCCTTCCTCGCGGCACGTATCTTCTCGATTTCGGGCGTATAATTCAGCGCTCGAAGTGCTGCCGTGCGCGGGTGCTTAGCAACGAATGATATTGCCTTCATTTCTCAGTCGCTTGGGTGCAGAGCCGGTGATACTCTTGAGCAATCCACGGCAGATCATCCGCTACTTCTTTTGATGCGACGAGGCGTTCGATCTGATCTATCTTTCTATTCCTCTCGCGGCGTTCGACTACGGTTCGTGTTTGAATTTTCTCGGTGCCGTCCGGATTTCGTACGTACTGCACTTCTCCGCGACGTCCGTGTCCACAATTTTCCGAGATTGCCATGAAAACCGGCCGCTGTGGCGGACCCTTTGATCCCGCTAACCGGATCTCATTATCTGCCCGACGTCGCAAGAAAACACAGCTTGCTTGCACAGAGACTTGCGGAAGAAAAGCCTCGGCAGGCAAATCGACGCTGGCGAGCAACTCCATGTGCCGCAACATCCACCACCGGACAAATTCCATCTGCTCACCGGGATTCCCTAGTATCCCATTTGGGAGAACGATCGCCGCTACGCCCGTGCCGGGCTTCAGAAACTTCCAACAAGTCTCGATGAAGAGAATTTCTGGTGGCACCTTTTTCTGCAACTCGCGCTTGGTCCATGCATCCCCAGATCTCTTCCAAGTGTAGCCCAACTCAAACGCCCTAAGAATGTCTGGATCTTCGACAGGAATTTTGGCGCCGAAAGGTGGGTTAGTTACAACGTAGTCAAATTGCCCGTGCCCGCCGCCGCTTTTTTTACTAAACGTAACTTGCTCCGGCGAAGCAAACTTGGGGATACCAAATTCGAGGCTGTTGAAGCTGTATATATTTCCGTGTCCATCGTTATTCATTACCATATTCATACGCGCAGCCTTGCGTAGCTCGGGGTCGACATCGACTCCGTACAAGAACGATCCCGCGTATTTTCGGATGGATGGATCGATCTTTTTCAGTTCGCTGGGAATAGGGTTTTCTGGATAAGGGCACCCGTTTCGCAGCAGGAAAAGCTGCCGCATGGTGGAAAGCACGACGACGAGAAAGCCGCCGCTTCCGCACGCTGGATCAAGCACCTTCTTATCGGGTGTTGGTGCAATCATGTCGACCATCATCTTTATTACGTTTCGGGGAGTGAAAAACTGCCCTCTCTCTCGTTTTAAAGTGGTCGACGTGATTGCCTCGTACGCGGTGCCCTTCGCATCCGTGTCTGTATTCAGAAATGAGTACCGAGAGAGTTCGGCAGCAATAAAGGATAGAGCCCGATCGTTTAAGGTGATTTCCTCGTTGCCATCGAAAACGTCATCATACTCTTCCTTCACCCTGGCAAAGAGCTGCTTGATCCTCTTCGCGATCTCCCGCTGCCCCTTCTCGGAATTGCGCTCGGTCGCTCCAACAAAAAATTCACGTGCGCTCGATCGCTCGTCAAGAATTTTGGCAAAGATCAAATATAGAATCTGCCAGAACGCGCGATCACCGCGCATGTTTTGATTGCCGTAAAGATAGTCATGGCAGCGCCGGAAAGTGCGCAGAAGCGAATCGCCGGATGCGACGCGCAGGGGCCGTCGGTCCGCTGTTTCGAGCTCTTCCAGGCTCTCATCAAGGGCCGGAATGTCAGTCAGATCCGTAAATTCGGGAGTGCCGGTGCGCTTGTGAAACGTTCGCATGCGAAACGACAGTTCAATTCCATTTGTCCAAATTCCAAAGACCTGTGATCGATCTTGCGAGAGGTTGCCAAGCACCTCATCTAGGACGTCGATTGAACTCTTGTTACTTTTTGCCGTTGGTTTCGCAACAATCACCACCCGGACAATATCCTCGAGCGCGGCGGCATCGCTTTCGTAAACCGCCAATGAGACGACGCGGGTCCTATTTCGTTCCTTGCCCGCCTCTTCGGAGACGCATTGGACCCTAACATCACGCTTGATTTGATTGAGCGGAATTCCATACTCACCGTGAAGCTGCTCAATTAGGGATTGAAGCGTTTCTTCTTGGGCGGTCGCCGGTTTATGGTCACCCGTGAGGGCACAAACAAGCATCCCTTCTGGGACGATGTCGCCATCGTCGCCTTGGCCGGTTTCATCGATCACTTTTGTCCCCACCCTAATCAAGCTAATTGCGCAACCAGATAACCGGGCAGATCAACAGAACTGACCGCCCGAGCAGTTTAGGTTGCGTTCTCACGTTTGTTGTACCCCACCGAGAGCAAGCCCCATGCTACGAGTTACTGTACCGATATCAACGGCTTAGCTCGGATAGTCCACACCTCGTTTGCCGAGGGTATCACCACTATTAGGTGATTCACTAGTGTGGTGCAGCCTGCTTGTGCTTGCGGGGCACATCCAGCACTCGACTATAGCGTTTAAAGCTGCTACACAGAGTGTGTAGAGGGGCTGAAAAGCTCAGTCTTTTCAATGCGTTCTGCGGTCGCTTTCAGTTTCCCCTAGGGAGCGCCAATTCCCCGTATTCCGCGACATTGTACAATGCTGCTCCGGCCCGGGAGCGCCATATCGCGCAATCTTTGATCGATAGCGCACCGCCTCGGCGAGGTTGCTGCTTTGCGCCCGTCGATTGGCCAATTCGCGGTCGGTCGGCCGGGCGACCTGAACCGCCGGATGGCAATGGCAAATCGACGTGCGCCGCATCGTCTCAGTGATGCGCCGAAACACTCGTGACGGTCTCGGTCAGCACATCACCTGATGCGGAACGGCTGACGTCACCCAGGCTGATGATGCCGACCATCCGCTTGCTCTTGTTGATCACCGGCAGCCTGCGGACCTGCAGCTTCTCCATGTGATGCATCGCCTTTGCGAGGTCGTCGTCCTCCCGGCGGCAATGGATGCCTTCAGTCATCACATCGCGCGCCGGGGCGGCATCGAAGCCGTGGCTCGCGAGCCCTTTGCAGACGATATCGCGGTTGGTCACCATCCCGACCAGCTTGTCGTCCTCGCCAACCGGAATGCAGCCGATGTCATGCGCTCGCATCAATTTGGCAAGCTCGGCGATAGAGGTGTCGGGGCAATTGAAAACGCGCTTTGCCATTTCATCGAATGGGACAGCAGTGCTCGCTTGAAGAGCATCGCCGCCAGTCACATGTCACAAGGATCGGGGATCGTTGGCCCGGCACACTGGCAACGCACCCACCGGCCCTCATTGAAGGTCGCGTGCGTCCAATAAGAGCGAGCACGGGCTGCGTTCGAGCGCCGCTCGACGCAGTACCTGTACGTAAACGCAACGGCACCAGCCGTCGAGGGAGACCTTGGCGGCTTTTGCGTGTGGCCAGATATGCGCAAAGAAACGGCCCCTTCAGGGTCGGCCAGCCGCGAGGTTCTTGCACTCAGGTACGAGGTAGACCGCCTGTAATGCGGTGTAACATTCGACGCGTGATAAGGAACAAGTGACCCGGATAACAGTTGCCCGACATCAACTCTCAAAGTCGAAATCACTGAGAGGCTCTAGGATCAGGGAAGAACAAGCCATTGCGTGTCTTCATCATCGCATTGTCAGTCTTGGGAGTTTTCGTCGGTGCAAATGTTGCCCAAGCCGGTCCCAGCACGACCGACCGCGAACTGTTGGCATCCGTCGATCCGGCGACCTTTTCCCAGGAGGCAACTCAGGAAACCGAAGATCAGGTAGGCCTCGACAAGGGAAGGCGTCGAGACGTGCAGCGCCGGCTGACCCGTCTCGGCTTCGACACCAAGGTCAACGGACGGTTCGACGAGTCGACCCGGTCTGTCATTACGCGCTGGCAGGCGGCACGCGGCTATCCCAAGACTGGCTTTCTCAACACGCAACAGCATCAGGCGCTACTGACCGAGTCAGTCTCAGCGGCGCACGCCAGCTCCAGCAGCGGTGACAGATCCGATGAAGGACGTCTGGCCCGTCGTCACGGTGGGGGTGGTGCTCACCATCACCGCAGCGATGGCGGTCCAGGTGGACTGATTGGCGGCGTAGTGGGCGGACTGTTCGGACGCAGGTGACCCGACAAATTGAAAAGGGGAGACATCCAGCCGGCGCGATGCCGAGAGCATCGGTCTGATCGTCTCCGAATTGGTCATCAATTCACTCAAGCACGCCCTTCAAGGACGCTAAGACGTCGATCGCGCCCCGCATCGGCGGAGTTTGCCCCTTTACGCAGGTCGATCTGCCACCTCGCGGTCGGTCGATCTGGGGGACCTGAAACGCCGGACAGCGCCGGCAAATCGACGCGCGCCCACATCGCCTTGCGTTCACACCGGCACAAAGTGGACCGCGTCGGGCCGCCGCCTTTCGCGCCGCGCGATGGTTCCCTGTTAAACGCATGGCTCGGGCTCAGCTCAACGTCGGGTCGGGCGGCGATCGCGAGAGGAGCTCTGGCCGTATTTCCCGGCCGCATCTCAGTGGTGCGCCGCAACGCTCCTGACGGTCTCGGCCAGCAAATCACCTGACGCGGAATGGCTGACGTCACCCAGGCTGATGATGCCGACCATCCGCTTGCTCTTGTTGATCACTGGCAGCCTGCGGACCTGCAGCTTCTCCATGTGATGCATCGCCTTTGCGAGGTCATCGTCCTCCCGGCAGCAATGGATACCGTCAGTCATCACATCGCGCGCCGTCGCGCGGCCGGCATCGAAGCCGTGGCTCGCGAGGCCTTTGCAAACGATGTCGCGGTCGGTCACCATCCCGACCAGCTTGTCGTCCTCGCCAATCGGAATGCAGCCGATGTCATGCGCCCGCATCAATTTGGCGAGCTCGGTAATCGGAGTGTTGGGGCTAACCCAGTCGACACCCTTGTGCATCACGTCTTTGACTTTCATGGCGGGCCTCCGTTCGTGGGTTTCAAGTGGGTTGCTGCAAGGCAGCGGCCTCCCGTCTTCCGAACTCCGACCAGACAAGCGCAGACACTCTCGCCGTGACCCCGCTGAATATGACGGCGATTTCGCGGCCAGACTTCTCGCCCAAGATCGCAAGGGCAATGGGCGGTCTACAAGATCCTCAGTCATGGGTGCTGAAGCGCCCGTGCGGTGCGTTGGCCGTCAGCCGCACAAACTGCGCGTGACCTATATGAAGCAGCGTCTCATGATCGCCGGCTTCCATATAGATGTCTGGCTGTGCCTCGATGCTGTCGTCGACGATGATATCCAATCCGTAGCATTTGCCGACGGCAGGAACTGCACCGTGTGCACAGTCGCTAAACAGCCGATTGATCTCGGTTTCATCGGCCATGTGGACATTGTCGCCGAGGCTTGTCCTCAGGTCCGACAGGCGGAGGTGATGCGATGCGGGCAAGATGGCCAGCATGTATCCGCCGTCGCGCCGCAACACGATGCCCTTGGCGAGGCGGTCGCCGGAGATATGGCATGCCTCGGCCGTTCGAGCGGACGTCATGCTGAGTTCGTGCGGGATCACCTCGTACTGGATGTTCTCAGCGGCTAGGTATTTCTGAAGCGTGGGAGCAATGGCCATGGCATCACCTCCGATGCAGAATGGAAGCCATCCACCGTGAGGTCGACCCTGCAGACTCTCGCCATACGATCGGCGGCGGCTGCCTGACTAGAGACCCAGCATAAGTCTTCCATCCGCAAGCTGCAATTCATCGTTCGCAATATTATTCTGAGCGGCGCGCCATTTCGGTCGAGACTGGCACTCAAAGCCGCCTTTTTCTCCTTGGAGCCGCAGCGAGCAGCGCAGGACCAAACTTTGCGCGTAGCTCGGCGCGAGCCTGTCTTACGCCGTGGTGCCGTCGATCGAGCGGCGGATCACCCGCTGCACTTCGGCATTCGACAGGAACAGATCATGGTTGATGATGCCCCAGCCTTCCGCCGACGCATCGACCACGCGCACGCCGAGCTGCGCGATAACGGCCTTCTCGGCAGCGCCGACCCTGGTCATTCCGCCTGCGATTTGTCCGGACAGCGCGAGTGCGCGATCGTTGGTCGCGGCGATCACGGTGATCTTGCCGGCGAGCGGACCGATGCGGTGGATCGCGGACGTAAACACGTCCATGTCGATGTCGGGCGCGGCAAACACGACGCTGCCGATCTTGCTCGTCACGGTGTCACCATAGCGCGCATGGAGCTGGCGCAGGCTTTCGAGCGTCAGCATAGTTCCCATGCTGTGCGCAACGATGTGCACGCGGCCGCCACTTGGCGCCGACACCAGCGCGGAGAGCACGCGCTCGAAATCGTCGCGCGACCACATCGCGCTGTCGCGGTCATAGGCATAGTCGAACAGTCCGGCCTTGGAGGGCCAGGAGAACGCCATGGTCCGGCCGCGGAACTTGATCCCATCGGAAAGATGGGCGGCATCCAGCACCGCCGTCTCGAATGTCTGCTTGAAGCCGTGCACATAGATCAGCACGTCTCCCCCCCCGGCCTGCGCGGCGAGATCGCCAGCGTCGGCCGACACCGGCTCGACCCGATCGAGGCGCCAATCGCCAAGCCCAACCGAGGCGAGAGACAGTCGGCTCTCGTCCGG